>NZ_JADZGH010000222.1:0-1846 GCF_015865005.1 Rhodococcus sp. CX | reverse complement strand
GCACGCTTGACGTCCGCATACTCGGCGGCGACCTCCGGATCGGCGCGCAGCCAGTCCCGCAGGAGCAGCGCGAACTGCTGGCCGGGCCACCCGTCGACCCGCACGTGGACGTGCACGGGCCGGCCGGGGTCGGCGCCGCCGTGCAGGCGCATCGCCCACACCGCAGGATCGGTCTCGCCGCCGGCACCGTAGGCCGGCTTCGGGTCTTCCTGTTCGACCTGGGCGATGCGCGGGAACCCGGCCGCGGCGAGCGGTTCGGCCAGGCGGTCCGCGGCGGCGAGATCGGGCACGGTGATCTGCAGGTCGAGCACGTCGACCGCGTCGAGGCCGGGGACCGCGGTCGAACCGATGTGGTCGATGCGTACGGCGGTACCCGAGGCGACGAGGGCCAACCGCGCGATCAGGCGCTGGGCCTGCTGCGGCCAGTCCTCGCGGGACGCGGTCAGCTCCGGGCCGACCCGCACCGGGGTGCGGGTGCGCAGATTCCGCTCGAACGGGACCAGCCGTTCGGTCCACAGCGCCCGGACGGCCTTGATCAGCGTGGCCGGGTCGCCGTTGTTGTCGAGCCACACGTCCGCAACGGCACGGCGCTCGTCGTCACTGGCCTGCGCCGCGATGCGGGCCCGGGCGTCCGCCTCCGGCATGCCGCGCAGTTCGACGAGCCGGCGGATCCGCTCGTCCTCGTCGGTGTGCACGATGACGACCAGGTTGAACATCGCCGCCATGTCGCCCTCGACCAGAAGCGGAATGTCTTGCACCACAATTCCGTCCGCGGGAGCCGCGGCGACGAGTTCGGCGGTGCGCTGCCCCACCCGCGGGTGGGTGATGGCGTTGAGGACCGCGCGCGCCTCGTCGCTGGCGAAGGCCTTGGCCGCCAGGGCCGGACGGTCGAGCGATCCGTCGGGCAGGAGGATGTCGTCACCGAAGGCGTCGACGAGTTCGGCGAGCCCGTCGGTTCCGGGTGCGACGATCTCCCGGGCGATGGCGTCGGCGTCGACGAGCACCGCCCCCAGCGCGACGAGTTCCTTCGACACGGTCGATTTGCCGGCACCGATTCCACCGGTCAAGCCCAATCTCAGCACGCCGACAGTCTCGCATCATCGTGGTGGTCCCGGAAATTCGACCGGGCGAAAGTTACGGCGTCACCGCCGAGACGCTGGGTCCCGGTTCATCGGCCACCCGCCTCGCCGGAGACCGTCGGGTCGAGCCGGGCCGGGGCCACGCTGCGATGCGGCGAGTCCGGGCCCTGCGCCACCAGCGAGCGGTGCGTGGGCGGATCGGAGGGCACGTGCGCGGGCCGTCGGCGCTCGAATTCGGTGCGTAGCACCGGCACGACCTCCCGGCCGAGGATCTCGATCTGTTCGAGGACGACGTCGAGCGGCAGGCCCGCGTGGTCCATCAGGAACAACTGGCGCTGGTAGTCGCCCGCGTAGTCGGCGAAACCGAGGGTGCGTTCGATGACCTGTTCCGGGGTGCCGACGGTCAGCGGGGTCGTCGCGGAGAAGTCCTCGAGCGACGGTCCGTGCCCGTAGACGGGCGCGTTGTCGAAGTACGGCCGGAATCGGCGGACGGCCTCCTTCTCGGTGGTGTCCATGAACACCTGGCCGCCGAGGCCGACGATGGCCTGATCGGACGCGCCGTGGCCGTACTGCTCGAATCGGGTGCGGTACAGGGTGATCATCTGCTGGATGTGTTCCCGGTTCCAGAAGATGTTGTTGTGGAAGAAGCCGTCGCCGTAGAACGCGGCCTGCTCGGCGATTTCCGGGGAGCGGATCGAGCCGTGCCACACGAACGGCGGGGTGTCGTCGAGCGGGGCCGGGGTGGAGGTGTACCCGCGCAGCGGGGT
>NZ_JADZGH010000221.1:36376-41347 GCF_015865005.1 Rhodococcus sp. CX | reverse complement strand
ACCGGGAGAACACCGCGTGGATCCGGTTCAGCATGGTCACGTTCAACCTCTGCGGAATCATGATCCTGCCGCTGTTCACGGTAATCGTGGTCCAGATGAAACGCATGCGGCAGAGTCACGTGTTCGCCTACTGCTACCTCACCGCGATCGTCAGCGGCGCAACGATCTTCGCGCTGTCGAACATCTTCTTCCTCGTCGCCGCGTTCCGCCCGGAACGCGACCCCGAACTGGTGATGCTCCTCAACGACCTCGCGTGGATCGGGTTCATCGCCCCGATCGGCATGGTGGTCAGCCAGTTCCTGCTGCTGGCGGCCGCGATCTACTTCGACAACGGACCCGACCCGGTGTTCCCGCGCTGGGTAGGGCACTACTCGCTGGCGACCGCGGTCGCGATGATCCCGGCCGCGGCTGCCGCGGTCGTGCAGACCGGCCCGCTGGCGTGGGACGGGCTGCTCTCGTTCTGGTTGCGCAACGGCGCATTCGCCCTGTTCATGATCGTGATGTTCTTCGTGCTGCGCCGAACGCTGCGCCGGCAGGCCCTCACCGAAGGCCTGATCCGATGAGCACCCTGACCCCCGACCGCGACGTCACCCCACGGCCGGCACGCGGCGGCAGACCCGATGTCCGGTTCGTCTACTGGATCTTCCCCGGTTTCTACGCCGCGTTCGGCGTGATCATCTGCCTGCTGACGCGGGTGACGCCACCGCCGCGGCCGGACGTGTCGACCGCGCAGAAGGTCGAGTTCTTCGCGCAACACCACACCACGATCCAGATCGGATTCTGCCTGCTGCTCGTGCTGCTCGGCGGCGCCGCGATCACCAACGGACTGGTCGCCTACCACATGACACGCATGTCGGTCGGTTCCGTCTTCGCCTACGGCTACATCGGCGGCATGGCGGTCGGCGCGCTGCCCGGCTTCCTGCTCGTCGCCGCGTGCTTCCTCACCGCGACCTTCCGGCCCGACCGCGACCCCGGACTCGTCGGCCTGCTCTACGACCTGGGCATGCTGTCCTACAACGGTTCGCTCGGCTGCTTCTCCGCCGCATATCTCGCCCTGGCGATCGCGATCCTCTACGACCGCAACAACATCTTCCCGAAATGGTTTGCGTACGTGAGCATCTGGCAGATCGTCACCGAGGTGATCGCGACCCAGATGTTCGTCTTCGCGTCGGGGCCGTTCGCCTGGAACGGCTCGATCGCCTTCTGGCTTGCCGTCGTCGTGTTCTGCGTGTGGCTGGGAGCGCTGATGGTTCTGCTGAAACAGGCGACCGCACGTGAACCCGCCTACTCGCCGGATCGGACCGAGGAAACCGCGTCATGAACAGTCCGAGTTCGATACCCGTACCGGCACAGACCGCCATCCCGGTCACCGCCCGCACCGCCGCACCGAGCCGGCACCTGCCGGGCGATCGCGACATGTGGGTCATGGTGCTCGGCGACATGCTCATCTTCGGTGGCTACTTCGTCATCTTCATGATCTACCGATCGATGACGCCGGAAGCCTTCCTCGAAGCCCAGCAGCATCTCGACGTGGATATCGGGGTGATCAATACCGTTGTGCTGCTGACTAGTTCGTGGTTCGTCGCACTCAGCGTCCCCGCGGTCCGGAACGGCCGGCACGAACACGGGATCCGGCTGGTGTACGCCGCGGGCGCGTGCGGCGTGCTGTTCACGGCGCTGAAGCTCTACGAGTGGTGCACCAAGATCACCGGCGGGCAGACCAACTCCGAGATGTTCTACTCGTTCTACTACGTGCTCACCGGCGTCCACCTGCTGCACGTGCTGATCGGCCTCGTCGTCCTCGGGGTCGTCGCGCGCGAACTGCGCAATCCCGCCCGGCGCAGGGTGTCGATGGTCGAATCCGGAGCGGTCTACTGGCACATGGTGGACCTGCTCTGGGTGGTCATCTTCGCTCTGCTCTACGTCATGAGGTGACCGGTGACCACAACAACCACTCGACCCGGAACGTCGACGCGCACGATCACCGTCACGTGGCTCGTGCTCACGGCCGTCACGATCGCCTCGTGGTGGCTGGCACCCGACCATTCGCCGACCGCGGTCGGTGCCAGCGCACCGATCACCGTGCTCGTCCTCGCCCTGGCCGCCGTGAAGTGCCGCCTGATCATCCGGACGTTCATGGAGGTTCGCGGGGCCCCGCGCTGGTTGCAGTGGGCGACCGACGGCTGGCTCGTCACGCTGATCGCGACGGTGCTGGTGCTCTACCTGATCTGATCGATCGCGACCCTCACTCGGGGATCACCTGGAAGCCGGCGGTACCGACGGTGGTGGCGCCGTCGGCGCCGATCACCGTCGTCGTGATCGTGTAGTCACCCGGTGCGTCGAGGACCAGTTCGTGTGCGCGGACGCGACCCGAGCACGCGGCACTCCGGTCGGTGTGGCTGTAGTCGCCGGGGCCGGTCACCGTGGACACGACCTGGCAGGTCTCGTTCCATATTTCAGCTCCGGACTCGTCGATGGATCGCCATCGGAACACCACGCCCGCGGTGCCGTAGGTGGTCGCCTGGTACATGTCCGGTCCGACCAGATGCCCGCGCCCGCCCCGCTCGGTGAACACCCGGACCTGCTCGATCGCCGGAGGTCCGGGGGCAGCTGTCGCTGTCACCGGTGTGGTCGTCGGGGTACTCGTGGGCGGAGCGGCAACCCGCACCGGCGAGGTGGGGGCGGTGACGGTCACCGTCGGGGCGGGCGCGGTGACCGTCACGGTCGACGGCGGTGCGGCCACGGGTTCCGGCGCTTCCGGTTCCTCCCGGAGAAGGAGCAGGTAGAGCACCGACAGTACGAGCGTCGCCACCGATGCTCCCGCGAGGGCTGCGATCAGCAAGGCTCCTCGTCCCGATCCGTTACGCCCTGGGCCCGGGTTGGTCATCCGGTGATGGTGTCAGGCGATCGGGCACGGGAATATCGTCCGACCGAACGAAATCCTGGACCGCCCGAAACGAATTCGACTCCGCCGCGACAGTCATGTGACGGTCGACACATGCCGTAACAGAGAATCATTCGCTAGGTAAAGAACAATCATGACGACACCTGCTGGATGGCATCCCGACCCCGAAGGCTCCGGACAACTGCGGTGGTGGGACGGCCAACAGTGGACGTCGGCGGTTCAGCCGTACCCGGCGAGCCCGACGCAGCCCGAACCCATGCCGGAGTTGCATGCGGCTCCGGAGTCCGGCAAGACGAACCGTAAGAAGTGGCCGTGGATCGCGGGGGCGGCAGCGGCACTCGTCGTCATTGCCGGCGCGTTCGGTTCCCTCGACAAGTCCTCTGACGAGGCATCGAGCGCTCAGGCGGAAACGACGCAACCCAGCGCAACACAAACGACCCCGACCACCACGAAACCGACGACCTCGACCACAGCCTCCTCCACAACAACGGCAACAACCACGACTGTCGCCCCGACACGCACGCAGACGCAGGCGGCTCCCGTCGAAACGGTGACGCAGACAGCTACCGTAACGGTCGAATCGGCCACCAGGGCGCCGGCAAGCACACAGGCCGGATTGACGGCAGGACAAAGGAACGCCGTACGATCGGCGAGCGACTATCTCGACTACACCGCATTCTCGCGCCAGGGTCTGATCGAGCAGCTGGAGTTCGAGGACTACTCCACCGAGGACGCGACTTTCGCCGTGGACTACATTTCGCCCGATTGGAACGAGCAAGCAGCGAAATCCGCGGAAATCTACCTCGAATACTCCGCCTTTTCGCGGCAAGGCCTGATCGACCAGTTGATGTTCGAGGGGTACACCAGAGCACAGGCCGAATACGGAGTCGATCAGGCCGGCCTCTAGCCGAACAGATCCGGCAGCCCGTCGGAGATGCGGTTCGGGAACTGAGGTTCCCGCTTCTCGAGGAACGCCTCGACACCTTCGCGCACGTCGTCGGAGGTGCCGCGGACGTAGATGCCGATGGACTCCGCACGGTGCGCGACCTCAGGGCTCGACGCACCGAGCATCCGCCACATCAGTTGCCGGGTCAGGGCCACCGAGACCGGTGCGGTCCCGGTCACCAGTTCGCGGGCGACCTCGAGGGCACGGTCGAGAACGCGCTCGGCCGGGACGATTTCGCGCACGAGGCCACGCGCGAGCGCTTCGTCCACGGGCACCATCTTGCCGCCGGCCGTCCACTCGACGGCGGTGGAGATCCCCACGACGCGGGGCAGGAACCACGTGGAGCAGGCCTCCGGTACCAGCCCGCGGCGTGCGAACACGAATCCGAATTTAGCTGTGTCCGAAGCGATCCGGATGTCGGCGGGCAGCGTCATGGTGACGCCGACCCCCGCGGCGGGACCGTTGATCGCGGCGATCACCGGCTTGGTGGAGCGGAAGATCCGCAGCGAGACCAGACCGCCCGTGTCGGCGGGTGCGCCACCGGTGTCGGGATCGTCGTCGAGGACGAACGTGTCGCCACCCGCCCCGAGGTCCGCGCCGGCGCAGAAGGCACGACCGGTTCCGGTGAGCACGATCGCGCGCACGTCGTCGTCGGCGTCGATCTCGTCGAAGGCCGCGAGGAGCCGGTCGCACATCTCGGTGGTGAATGCGTTGAGCCGATCGGGGCGGTTCAGACGCACGATCGCGACGGCTCCGTCGCGCTCGACTACAACGGATTCCTCGGTACCGGTCTCGGACACGGGCGCCCATCCTTTCAGAGGGTTCGAGCCTTCTGGGTTCGGCCCAACCTACCCGTAGGCTCCCGTCGGGACGCCCGAAGGACTAGTGTTCGGTTGTATGCGCAGGACGGCGAAGATGTTCGCGACGGCTGCGGCACTGACGACGATCATGGTGGGACCCCAGTCCGCATGGGCAGCACCGATACCGGTCCCGGCCCCCGACGGGACGGTGAGCGCCCCCGCGCGCACGCAGATCTCGTTCGCTCCTCTGTCCGGCGCCCGCACCGGAACGGCGAACGAACACGAATCCCGCACGGCGATGTCGATCATCAAGCTCTACC
>NZ_JADZGH010000221.1:30204-36366 GCF_015865005.1 Rhodococcus sp. CX | reverse complement strand
ACGGGATCGCCGAGCGACTGGCCTCGAAGTACCCGGGCGCGATCGCGGCGACGATCGCCGAGTTCGGGCTCGTCGACTCCTACGCCTCCGGATACTGGGGAACCGCGACGACCTCGACCTACGACATGGTCACCTATCTGGATACGAAGATTCGGACCGACCCCGGATCACCGGTGCTCGCGGCGATGTCGTCGGCCAATGATCGGGCGGCGGACGGAACCGCCCAGAACTTCGGTACCGCGCGGTTGCCGGGAGTGGTCGGCACCAAGTGGGGGTGGACGGACGATCGCAGTTCCGCGCACGCGTCGGCGTCGTTCGGACCGGATTTCGTGGTCGCCGCGTCGACCTACGGTTCGGCCGAGCAGCTTTCGTCCGACGTGACCGCCGCATTCACCGACGGTCCGGCCAACCCATCGCCTTCGGATCCGTTCTGCATTCCGATCGCGCCGCCGCTGTGCATACCGGGGACAGCGGTGGCGAGTCCCTAGTATTTTTGCCGCCATGACCAGTTCGTGGCAGGACCCCGATGCCGTCGAGTTCATGCTCGACGAGTGCGACACGTGGGCCGTCGTCGGGTTGTCGGGTGATCCGAGCCGGACCGCGTACGAGATCGCGGAGTTGTTGCAGTCGCGCGGTAAGCGAATCGTGCCGATTCACCCGTCGGCGCCGACGGTCCTCGGCGAGCAGGGCTACGCGACCCTCGCGGACGTCCCGTTCCCGATCGACGTCGTCGACGTGTTCCGGCGTTCGGAGGCTGCCGGCGAGTTCGCGGACCAGGCGGTGGACGTCGGCGCGAAGGCCGTGTGGTTCCAGCTCGGCGTCGTGGACGAGGACGCGTTCGACCGGACGATCGCGGCGGGTGTCCCGATGGTCATGGATACGTGCCCGGCGATCGAGTGGCGCAAACGCGGCTCGCGGTGAGTCAGCCGTTCAGCGGAACGCGTCGCCCTTTGTCCACGCAGCCTTGACGCGTTCGACGATCCGGTCGTGCAGCTTCGACGCTGTGCGCCACCGCATCGCGAGCCGGTCGTAGTCCATGTTGTGTTCGGCGACGATGTCCTTGAGCTGCTCGAGTTCCAGAGGAGCCAGCCGCGCGCGCAGTCCGTCCTCACCGTCGGTGCGGTACACCGCGAACGGGTCGAACGGGCCCGGGGACCGCTTGCCGCGCCGCGCAACCGGTTTCCTCTCGGCCGGTTGCTTGTCGACCGGCGTCGCCGCGACCGGCGCCGGCTGGGGGCTCGCCGGTTCTGCCGCTGCCGCAAGGACACCGGAGAGTGCCTTCGCGAATCTCGGTGTGCGCGCGGCCTCGTCGGCGACGACCTGGACGAGCTTGATCAACGCGGTCGCCACGGCCGGTGTGCTCTCGCTCAGGCGCAGCAGGGCCGCACCGGCCTCCCCGAGTTGCAGGCGTAGTCGGGCCTCGTTTCGGTCGATGTCGGTCACAGCATTACCTGCGCATTCATGAGCACGTCCTCGGTGAGCATACGCAGTGCGTCGTACTGTCCGCTGTTGCCGTACTTGCGCTTGAGCGTGCCGTACGGCACGAAGTCCGCGGACTGCGCGATCTGCGTGGCCTCCGGGATCCACGACGGTGCGACATTGGCGGTCTTCTCGTCGCGCTGCAGTCGCTCGATCGTGCTGCGGTGCAGATTCGACGCGCTGCGGTACTTGGTGATGACCAGCCCGATCTCCTTGATCGGATGACCGACCCGCTCGGCGAACTTCTTCACGCGGGACTGGAGTTGCGGAATTCCGTAGGTGGACAAGATGTCCGGGATCGTCGGGATGATGTATCCGTCGGCGAGCCGCAGGCCGTTGAGGGTGAGCATACCGAGGTTCGGCGGGCAGTCCACGAGGATGTAGTCGTAGCCGTTGGCGATCGGGGCGATCGCGGAGGACAGCACTTCGATCGGGCGGGTCGAGACCGGATCGGCGTACTGCTGGTGGCTCAGTCCCTCCTGGATGTCCATGAGATCGAGCGACGATGCGAGCAGGTCCACGCCCTTGACCGTCTTGACGGACGAGACGTTGCGCTGCAGCGCCTTCTCGATGTCGAAGTCGGGCGCCGACGGATCGACGGCCTTGCGGAACAGTGTCGCGAGGGTCCAGCCGAGTTCGTTGAGTTCCTGCCAGCGTTCCTCGCCGACCATCATGGTGGTCAGGTTGGTCTGCGGATCGAGGTCGATGAGCAGCACCCGCTGCCCGAAGTCGGCGGCCATGAACTCCGCCAGTGCCGCGGTCGTCGTGGTTTTCCCGACGCCGCCCTTCAGGTTGATCGTCGCGATAACCCGCGCCACCACCCGCTCCCTCCGCAAGAACCTCTCGTTGCGCGGGCAACTATACGTCGGTGCGGGTGTGCGGCTTCCGAGCAGGTCAGGGGAACTCGATGATCGCGCGACCCACGATCTCCCCGCGTCCGAGGGCCCGGTATGCCTCGTCGACGTCGTCGATCCCGTAGCGGCGGGTGATCACGCTCTCGGGACGGACCGTCCCGGCGGCGACCATCGCGAGCAGGGCCGGCATGTCGGTGCGGGCGCGGGCGCCGTAGGAGCCGCGAATCTCGAGCTTGCGCCGCACCAGCCGAGCGAGGTCGATCTCGCCGGTCGACCCGGCCGGGGCGATACCCACCACGACGGCACGTCCGCCGTCGTCGAGGACGTTGAGGGCGGTCGCGAACGTGTCGGCGCGGCCGAGCGCTTCGAAGGCGACGCGGACACCGGTGCCGCCGGTCAGTTCGCGAATCGCCTCGACGGGATCGGTGACCGAGGAGTTCACGGTGTGCGTCGCTCCGAGTTTCGTGACGGCGTCGAGTTTGTCGTCGCTGACGTCGACGGCGATGATCTGCGTCGCACCGGCGGCCTTCGCGAACTGGACGATGCTGGAGCCGACCCCGCCGGCCGCGATCACCGCGACGCGGTCGCCGACGACAACCTGCGCGACGTTCGCGACCGCGCCGTACGCGGTGAACGAACTGCACCCGAGGATCGACACCTCACCGAGGCCCACACCGTCGGGGACTCGGAACACGTCGGTGGCGGGAACGACGCAGTATTCGGCGAGTCCGCCCATCGAGTACATGGCCAGCGGAGTGCCGTCGGCGCGGGACAGCCGCGTCTCGCCGTCGTAGAGGGTGCCGCCGAGCCGGTTGTACGCGAAGAACTTCTCGCACAGGTCCTCGGCGCCGCGCACGCAGTGACGGCAGGTGCCGCACGGCATGATGAAGCTGCACACGACCGGGTCGCCGACCGCGAGTCCCTCGACGTCGTCACCGAGTTCGGCGACGGTGCCCGAGACCTCGTGCCCGAGGACCGCGGGCACCGGGAACGCGACCTCCGACCGGAGTACGTGCAGGTCGGTGTGGCACACCCCGCACGCGGAGACCTTCACCAGAACCTCGCCGCGGCGCGGGGCCGGGCGTGGGATGTCCTCGACGACGAGGGTCGGTGCGTTTCCTTCGAACACAGCAGCTTTCACGGCGTGGCGCCTTCCGTTCGGTGTCGTCGGACACGCTCACGCTAGTACTACATCGACGGTCCCCGCGGCAAGAGTCGCCGGACTCTGGCCGATTCCCTCCACCCCGCTGTAGGACTACAGTGGAAAGCAACTGACTACGGTCGTAATCAGATGGAGGGGGCGTATGCGCACCATCGACACACTCGGAGATCTCGTCTCTCCACTCGGCGGCTCGATCAACGCCGCCAACGTGATCATGCAACTCGCTCATCCCGGTGTCGGGCAGGGCGTGGTCGACAGCAAGGTCGACTCCGGCCGGGCCGACCTGCACCCCGTCAAACGTGCCCGCACCACCGGCACCTACCTGGCCGTCGCCGTGTTCGGCACCGAGGACGACCGCGACTTCATCCGTGAATCCGTGAAGAAGATCCACGCGCGTGTCACCTCCGAGCCCGATTCCGTCGTGCGGTACAGCGCCAACTCCCCCGCGCTGCAGCGGTGGGTGGCGCTGTGCCTGCTCAAGTACTTCATCGACCAGCACGAACTGCTCTACGGCCCGCTCACCGAGGAGGAATATCACCGGATCCTGCTCGACGGCAGCACCCTCGGGACGACGCTGAACGTGCGCCCCGAGGCCTGGCCGACCACCCGCACCGAGTACGAGAGGCTCTGGAAGGAGGGGGTCGCGGAGATCTCGATGAACGACGAAGTGCGCGAATACCTCACCGCACTGTGCAATCTCGCTGTTCTCCAGGTGCGCCTCGGCCGGGTGGGTCGCGCGATCCACCGCACGCTCGGGACGCCGTTCGAACTGGTCACACGCGGCGCGCTGCCGCCGGAGTTCCGCGACGTCATGCACTACCCCTGGACCGCCGACGACCAGCGGCGATTCGACCGCTACCTCCGGGCGGTCCGCCGACTCCACCGGGTGACCCCGCACGTGTGGCCGCTGCTGTGGAAGGCCTACCTCGTGGACATGCGCACCCGTCGGCGCCTGGGCCTGCGCGTCTTCTGACCGCGCTATCTGCCCTTGGCTTCGACAGCGATCGTGCCGCGCGCCCCACCGGGCGCAGCGGTCACGGCCGAATCGGCGGTGGCGTAGCCGTGCAGGTCGAGGCTCGGGGCATGGTCGAGGACCGCTCGCACGACGGAGTTTCCGGACAGGGAGATGATGACGCCGTCCGCGCCGGCGGTGGGCAGGTTCTCCCAGAGCGTGCTCTCGGTGCCGATGCTGCGGTTCACCTCGCTCATCAGCAGCGGCACACGGAAGTAGTACATGCGGTCCCATCCGCTGATGCCCGCGGCTTCGGCGACCTCACCGAGTGTGCGGGATTCTCCGTCCGCCAGAACCTTTTCGAAGGCGGTTTCGAGGACCGGGTCCTCCACGATCTCGACGGTGTTCGGACCGCCGCCGCAGGCCGCTCCCGTCGCCGCCACCGCGGCAGCCAGCCCCAGAATCGTCAGCTTCCGCGCCCAGCACGACGCCACTCCGGTAACTCCTGTCACTCGCCCCCCACCACGACGGCGAGAAAGCTATCACCCGGACCGGAGCAAATCCACGGGCGGTCAGACCGGAGGCCGCTCCCTCGCGGTGAGCACTGCGATGTCGCCACGCAGGGCTGCCTGCAGGGACCGGATGGAGCCGGCCGCGGCGTCGACCTGATCCCCCACGAAATGCGTGTTCTCCGCGGACAATTCACGAGCTCCCGAACGTCCGATGAGGCGGTCGATGCGCTCGTCCAGGCTGGCGGTACGTTCGGCGATCCGGTCGTGACGCAACTGCTCCTCCGCCGTGGTGAGCAGATCACCGATGCGCGCGAGCGCCGCGACGCGGTCGACGAGCTGATCCCACACCGCCTCCAGCGCTGTCGCCCTCGCCTCGAGCCCGGCGCGCGCGGCCGGCGCGCTACGTGCCGCGTCGGCGAGTTCCGCGAGCAGCCCGCGCAGGGCGACGGTGTCGACGGCGATCTGGGTGAGTTCGTCGGCCAGATCCAGTTGTGCGCGTTGGACGACGAGTTGCTCGGAGTTCCACGCAGCAGACATTTCGATGCGGTCGTAGAGGCTGCCCGCGAGAAAGAGAAGTGTGTCGTAACGGTCGACGAATCGATCGTCGTCCTCGGGAACCCGGCGGGACAACGCGTCGGCGGCCCGGCGACCCACAGCTTCGGCGGGGGTGCCTTCGGACCAGCGGGCGACCCGCTCGACGGCGACGCCGAGCACGGCGCCGCGCGCCTGGGCGGTGACCGGCACCGACACCGGTACGGGGGTGCGCTGCAGCGCGGCGAACAGCGCGTCGCGCTGCGCCGGATCGAGGTGCACGCCGTCGCGGCGGTCGCGGCGCACGGCCCGGACGCCCTGCGCATAGTGCGCCGGGGAGTGCACGAACGCGCGGTGTGCGGCGCGCCGGGGCGCAGTTCCGCAGCGCGCGACGCGATGCGCGCGTGTTCGTCGGTGAGCCGGCGCAGGTCTCCGAAGCCGTCGAGGGTGGGCAGGGGCCGGCCCGTGCGGCGTCGGACCGCGAGGATCTCGCGGGTTTCCTCGTCGAGGTGCCCGGCGGCCAGGCACAGGGCTGCGGCGTCGCTCAGCGGCGCGTGCCGGCCGTCGATGCGGGCGCGATCGCACCACTGCCGCACCTGGCGGTCGATGCGCTCGCGGCGCAGCGCGGGCGAGTCGAACGTGTGCTCGTCGGACATCATTCAGGGCCTCCTC
>NZ_JADZGH010000221.1:23506-30194 GCF_015865005.1 Rhodococcus sp. CX | reverse complement strand
CGGACACCGCCCGCGAGGCACCGAAAGCGGCCCGTCGACGTGCCGTCGTTTTGCAGACCGCCGGGTCGGATTGCGTGAGATGGGTCACAGCAGTCGCGGATTCCGCCCGATTTGTCGTGCTCTTTCTTGACAGATGGATGAATTTGTCAAGTTGCCGACGGCATGTGACGGCGATACCGGCGGGTAACCTCCCGATCGGCACCGGCCGCGTGGTTACCCGTCGGTGTTACCCCGGAGTACGTGCGTGACGCTCGCCACACTCCGCATGGTTGACCCTTCATCGAAAGTCCAATTCGCGCTCTGCGCAACGCTTTCCACCACACGAAGGGTGGATGCGCAAGACCCCCAGGGTGTCGACATCCAAAACGTGACAAACCCTCATGTTTGGTCCATGCTTGTTACCGGAAGGATTACCCGTGCAGGGGCGGTCATCGACGACGATGGCCGAATGTGGCGGGAAACCTGCCGCAGAGCCGTCCGCCGGGCCGGGGTCGTCCTGGCACTTCGGACCCATGACCTGCCTTGCCCATCATGAGGAGTCGATCGATCACATGCACACGTCCGCGTTGTCAATTCGTGACATTGTCGGCGTTCTGATCGGTTAATTTGTCTTCCTCATCGGGGCGGAGTTTCGACGAGCGTCGCTACGAGCGCGCACAACCTTGGAGAACGGTGGCAACGAGTATGTTCAAGCGGATCGCAGTGGTCAACAGGGGTGAGGCGGCAGTCCGTCTCATCCGCGCAGTCCGGGAGCTCAACTCCGAGCACAACTACGACATCAAGACGATCGCGCTGCACACCGACGCCGAACGGCGGGCCATGTTCGTCCGCCAGGCCGACGAAGGCGTCACCCTCCGGCCGTCCACCACGGCCGCGACGTCCTACCTCGACCACGCCGAGCTCGAGCGCGCCCTCATCGAAGCGAAGGCCGACGCCGTGTGGGTCGGCTGGGGCTTCGTCGCCGAGGACCCCGCGTTCGCGGACCTGTGCGCCAAGCTGGGCATCACCTTCATCGGCCCGTCCGCCGAAGCCATGCGCCTGCTCGGCGACAAGGTCGAAGCCAAGATCCTCGCCGAGAAGGTCGGCGTGCCCGTCGCGCCGTGGTCCGGCGGTCCGGTCGAGAACCGCGCCGACGCCCGCCGCCACGCCCAGGCCATCGGCTACCCGCTGATCATCAAGGCCCGCTCCGGCGGTGGCGGTCGCGGCATCCGCAAGGTGTACGCGGAGGACGAGCTCGAACTCGCCCTCGAACGCACCCAGGGTGAGGCCGAGCGTTCCTTCGGCGACCCCGTCGTGTTCATCGAGCGTCTCGTCACCGACGCCCGCCACGTCGAGGTGCAGGTCATCGCCGACAACCACGGCAACGTGTGGGCACCCGGTGTGCGCGACTGCTCCATCCAGCGCAAGAACCAGAAGGTCATCGAGGAATCCGCGTCGCCGCTGCTCACCAAGGAGCAGTCCGATCACCTGCGCAAGGTGTCCGCGGACCTGGTGCGTGCCGCCGGATACAGCGGCGCCGGCACCGTCGAGTACCTGTACCAGCCCGACCTGAAGATCTTCACGTTCCTCGAGGTCAACACCCGCCTGCAGGTCGAGCACCCCATCACCGAGGCCACCACCGGCATCGACCTGGTGAAGCTGCAGATCCTCGTCGCCGCCGGCGAGGCCCTGCCCGGCGACTGCCCCACCGAGTTCGGGCACGCCGTCGAGGCCCGCCTCAACGCCGAGGACGCCGACAACGGCTTCGCTCCGGCGCCCGGCACCGTGCAGCTGCTGAAGTTCCCGCTCGGCTCCGGTCTGCGCGTCGACACCGGTATCGCCCAGGGCGACGTCATCCCGCCCGACTACGACTCGATGGTCGCCAAGATCATCGCGTGGGGCCGTGACCGCGACGAGGCCCTGGCCCGTCTGCGCACCGCGCTCCGCGAGACCACCGTCGTCCTCGACGGTGGCACCACCACCAAGTCGTTCCTGCTCGAACTGCTCGACCGCACCGAGGTCATCGACGCCTCCGCCGACACCGGCTGGCTCGACCGCACCGGCGCCGGCACCGCCACCGGCCCCAGCCGGGTCGCGGACGTCGCGCTGATCTCCACCGCCATCGACGTGTACGACGCCGACGAGGCCCGCGAGCGCGCCGCGTTCCTCACCTCCGCGCGTGGCGGCCGCCCCCGCGCCGGCCACACCGTCGGCCGCAAGATCGAGCTGAGCTACCAGGGTCAGGCCTACGAGCTGTTCGTCGGCCAGGTCGGCCCGCACCGCTACCGCGTCGAAACCGGCAGCGGCGAACTGGATGTCGACGTCGATCGTCTCGGCGAGTACGAATCGCGCGTGACGGTCGCCGGACATCGCCACCATGTCGTCTCCATCGCCGGACCCGCGCACTTCCTCGTCGAGGTCGACGGTGTCAGCCACCAGATCAGCCAGGACGAGGCCGGTGTCGTGCGCACGCCCGCACCCGCCGTCGTCGTCGCCGTGCCCGTCGCCGTCGGCGACGAGGTCGAGGCCGGCCAGACGCTCGTGGTGCTCGAGTCCATGAAGATGGAAACCGCCGTCCGCGCACCCTTCGCCGGCAAGGTCCGCGAAGTCCTCGCGGTCGTGAACTCGCAGGTCGACGCGGGCGCTCCGCTGCTGCGCGTCGACCAGGTCGCCGAGGAGACCGTCACCGCGGTCGTCGAACGCGTCCAGTTCCCGGCCCCCGCGCCCGCGATCACCGGTGACGCCGGTGCCGACGCCCTCGCGCGCATCGACGCCCTCGAAGCGCTGATCACCGGCTACGACGTGTCCGCCAAGCGCACCGCGACCCTGCTGAGCGAGTACGACCGCCTGCGCAGCGAGGCCGGCAAGCAGTGCGATCTGGTCCGCGCCGAGCTGTCGCTGCTCACCACGTTCGCGGACGTGTGCGAGCTCTCGCGCAACAGGCCCACGCAGGACGAGGAGTCGGGCGACAACCGGGTGCACAGCCCCCGCGAGTACTTCCACGGCTACCTGCAGTCCCTCGACGTCGAGGTCGGCGGCCTGCCGGACAGCTTCCGCACCCGCCTGTCGCGCGCACTGCGTCACTACGACGTCGATTCGCTCGACCGCACCGGCGAACTCGAGGAAGCCGTCTACCGGCTGTTCCTGGCGCAGCAGCGCATCGAGACCGCGGTGCCGGTGGTGTCGGCGCTGCTCGAGCGGTGGCTCGCGAACGTCGAGACCCCGCGCCTGTCGCACGAACTCAACGAGGTCCTGGACCGGCTGATCGTCGCCACCCAGGTGCGCTACCCGCTCATCGGTGACGCCGCCCGCAACCTGCGGTTCCGGTTCTTCGAGGAGCCGGTCATCCGCAAGGCCCGCGAGCAGGTGTACGACGGGGTGCGCGGCAGCCTCGCGTACCTCGCCGACAACCCTCAGGCCGCCGACTACGCGCAGCGCATCGAGACCCTCGTCGCGACGCCCGAGCCGCTGATCGACCTGCTCGCGCAGCAGATCACCCGCCCGGAATCGGTGCCGGGACCGCTGCTCGAGGTGATCACCCGCCGCGCCTACAAGATCCGCACCCTCGAGGACGTGCAGTCCTACACGGTCGACGGCCGCCAGTTCGTCACCGGAAACTTCGACCTGCGCGGCACCCGCCTGTACCTCATCTCCGCCGAGGCACGGCATGCCGAGCTGTCGGCCGCGCTCGACTCGGTCGAGGCCGCTGCGAAGCCGCTGCCGAGCATCGAGAACCTCGTCGTCGACCTGTACGTGGCGTGGAACGACGCCCCGGCCGACGCCGACGCCCAGGCCGAGGCGCTGCGCACCGAGCTGCTCGCCCGCCCGGTCACCGCCACGGCTCGCCGCGTCACGGTCACGGTGTGCCACACCGACACCGCCGAGGAGCACGTCTTCACGTTCCGCCCGTTCGCCAGCGGATACGCCGAAGAGCACAACATCCGCGACATCCACCCGCTGACCGGTCAGCGACTGGATCTGTGGCGGCTGAAGAACTTCGTCGGCACCCGCCTGCCCGCGAACCCGGACACGTACCTGTACCACCTTGTCGCCAACGAGAATCCGTCCGACGAGCGGTTCATCGCGCTCGCCGAGGTCCGCGACATCGCGCCGCAGCGTGACGAGACCGGTGCGATCGTGGCGCTGCCCGCGTTCGAGCGGGCGCTGGCCAGCTGCCTCGACGGCATGCGCCGGGCGCAGGCCGCCCGCGGCAACCGCCGCCTCGACTCGAACCGCGTGGTGCTGTTCGTGTGGCCGGTCGTCGAACTGACCCTCGACGAGCTCAAGCGCGTCGGGCAGGGTGCGGCGCCGATCACCGTCGGTGCCGGGCTCGAGGAGATCACCGTCATCGGCTGGCTGCGCGACAACCCGGAATCCCCGGCACGCGAAGTGGCGCTGCGGTTCTCGTACCGCTCCGGCGCCGGCGTCGTCGCCCGGGTGACCGAGCCGCCGAAGGAGCCGCTGAAGCCGCTCGACGAGTACACCCAGAAGGTCCAGCGCTCCCGGGCGCGCGGCACGGTGTACCCGTACGAGCTGGTTCCGCTGCTCACCAAGGGCAACGGCAGCTTCGTCGAATACGACTTCGACGCCTCCGGCGAGCTCGTACCGGTGGACCGCCCGTACGGCCGCAACACCGCGGGCCTGATCGTCGGCGTCGTCACCACCAAGACCGCGCGGTACCCCGAGGGCATGACCCGTGTCGCGCTGTTCGGCGACCCGACCAAGGCGCTCGGCACGGTCGCCGAGGCCGAGTGCTCCCGCATGGTCGCCGCGATCGACCTCGCCGAGAAGCTCGGCGCCCCGGTCGAATGGTTCGCCCTCTCCTCCGGCGCGACCATCTCGATGGACTCCGGCACCGAGAACATGGACTGGGTGTCGCGTGGCCTGCGCCGCATCATCACGTTCACGCAGAACGGCGGCGAGATCAACGTCGTCGTCACCGGCATCAACGTCGGCGCGCAGCCGTACTGGAACGCCGAAGCGACGATGCTCATGCACACCAAGGGCATCCTCGTGATGACCCCCGACAGCGCGATGGTGCTCACCGGTAAGCAGTCGCTCGACTACTCCGGTGGTGTCTCGGCCGAGGACAACTTCGGTATCGGTGGATACGACCGCGTCATGGGCCCGAACGGGCAGGCGCAGTACTGGGCACCGAACGTCTCGGCCGCCGTCGAGATCCTGTTCGGGCACTACGAGCACGCGTACCTCGCACCGGGAGAACGCTTCCCGCGCAAGGCCGAGTCGAACGACCCGATCGACCGCGACGTCCGGGTGTACCCGCACGTGCACCCGTCCAGCGACTTCACGACCGTCGGGGACATCTTCTCCTCGGAGACGAACCCGGATCGCAAGAAGCCGTTCGACATCCGCACGGTGATGCGCGCCGTCGTCGACCAGGACCACGCGGTGCTCGAGCGCTGGGCCGACATGGCCGACGCCGACACCTCCGTGGTGTTCGACGCCCACCTCGGTGGCCACGCGGTCACGGTCGTCGGCATCGAGTCCCGCGCGATCGCCCGCAAGGGCTGGTTCCCGACCGACGGACCGGACCAGTGGACGTCGGGCACGCTGTTCCCGAAGTCGTCGAAGAAGACGGCCCGCGCGATCAACGCGGCGAGCGGTAACCGGCCGCTGGTCGTGCTCGCGAACCTGTCGGGCTTCGACGGTTCCCCCGAGTCGCTGCGCAACCTGCAGCTCGAGAACGGCGCCGAAATCGGCCGAGCCATCGTCAACTTCGACGGCCCGATCGTGTTCGTCGTGGTCTCCCGCTACCACGGTGGCGCGTTCGTGGTGTTCTCCGGCGCACTGAACGAGAACATGGAAGTGCTCGCGGTCGAGGGCTCGTTCGCGTCGGTGCTCGGTGGCGCACCCGCCGCGGCGGTCGTGTTCACCCGCGACGTGAACAAGCGCACCGCGTCGGACCCCCGTGTCGTCGAACTCGAGGCTCAGCTCGCCGCCGCCGAGGACGGCGAGAAGGCCCGCCTCGGTGTCGAACTCGCGACGCTGCGCACCGCGGTGCGGTCGGAGAAGCTCGGTGAGGTGGCCGCCGAATTCGAGGCGATCCACAACATCCAGCGCGCCCAGGAGGTCGGTTCGGTGCACCGGATCGTGCCGGCAGCCGAACTGCGTCCGCAGATCATCGCCGCCATCGAACGAGGCATCGCCAAGACCCTCGCGTAACACGGCAGTAGCCGAAGGGCCCCGCACCTATGCAAGGTGCGGGGCCCTTCGGCGTCTCGTGCTGTGGGTCGTGGGTGTGGTTGTGGCCCGCGGTTTTCCGAGCGAATGTACCGCTCGTCTCCTCAGACCGACCGAATGTGCCACTCGCTCGGAAGGGGGCGGGGTTCGCTCGGAAGGGCGGCAGGTTCGCTCGGGAGAACCGGGGTCAGTCGAGGGTGCGGATCCAGTCCGCGACCACTCGCGCGACGTCGTGGGGAGCCTCGGGGATCAGCGCGTGCCCGCAGCCCGGAATCAGGGCCGTGGTGACCTTGTCGGCGCCGAATTCGTCGACGAGCTCGCTGCGGGTCTCGGCCGGACGGAAGACGTCCTCACCGGCCTGTACGTCCAGCAGCGGCGACGGCGCGACCGTCCACCACGATTCCTTGTCGGTCGCCGCCATCGCGGCACGCTGGGCGATGATCGCTTCGGGCCACCAGCCTCCCAGCCACTCGGACGGGTCGTGACCGGGCGCGAAGAACACCGCGGC
>NZ_JADZGH010000221.1:19789-23496 GCF_015865005.1 Rhodococcus sp. CX | reverse complement strand
ACCGGGCGACGCGTGCGGTCAGCGAACCGGGGAAACGTCGGGCGCCGGCGGCGAGGACGGCGACGCCGCGCACCAGGTCGGGCCGGTCCGCCGCCAGCACACGGGCGACGTAGTGGCCGAAGGCATGACCGGCCACCACGGCCGGTGCCGCATCGAGGCGCTCGAGCACCTCCGCGACGTCCCGAGCGAGATCGTGGAGGTCCAGACCGTCCATCGGGCCCGTGCTCGCGCCGATGCCACGCGGCTGGGGACGCAGCACCCGAAAACCGGCTGCGGCGAGATCGTGTGCGACAGGATCGAAGTCGAGGGAATCGCGTCCGAGGGACGGCAGCAGGACGACGGTGGGACCGGCGCCGTCGACGAGCACCTCCATCCGGACGTCGCCGAATCGGACCGTCTGGTTGTCACCCATGTCCGTCACCCTAGTGGGCCCTTGTGGGTGCACCCGATGGCCCCCTCTCCGGCACGGCGTGTCAAATCGGACGGATACCTCGGATCGGTGTGGCACCGAGCGCCAGTCAAACCCCAATGTGACCATGTTCACATCGGACGGGTCACTTCTTGAGGAGTTAACACGGACAAATGTTTCCGGTCCGTGACCTCGAACTATTGCTGCACTCAGTGCATTCCACACGCGGTCGGCAGCCTTACCCGCCACCGATGCACTCGCACATCGTACTTTCGCTTGTACCAACGATTTTCAAAACATACCGACCGAATGTTGCTCATTATCTTGATACTTCAACCTCGAAACTCACGTACGCCAGTTCCCCTCGGCAGGTAAACAATTGGTGAAGTCCACCCGAACATGCCGTTGGCACGTACCCATCGGTACATGCTGGACGTATGACCAGTTCGATGCCCGAGACGGGCCCATCGAACGTCCAAATCTCTTCTGCACCCGCATTTTTCGAATTTCAGACCGCTTCGGTGGGGCCCAAAGTCCTGACCGCGAGACAGACATGACAAACCGCGGGGGATGCTGCAGGATCGTTGTTGTCAGCAACCACCCCCGCGATTGAGATTTCGATCCTTTCGGCCCACAGCGGTTTTCGCCGCAACCTCGGAAAGCAGCAGGGGCATCCGAGGAGAGGGGCCGGGGTGCCGGCCGAACCCGACGACGGTTCGCGCTCGCATCGACACACCACCTCGCGTCGAGGACGACCAGAGCAGGAGAATACGAAATGACCAGCACCCTCGAACCGTCGACCACCACTGCCACCGCACCCGGTAACAAGCTCCGCGGACGCGTCGCATTCGTGACAGGCGGAACCCGCGGGATCGGTGCGGCCATCAGCCGCAGCCTCGCCGCCCAGGGTGCAACCGTGGCCGCAGGTTACGGCCGCAACACCGAACAGGCAGCGCAGTTCCTCGACGTTCTCAACCGCGAGGCCGGGGAAGGTGCCGGCATGAGCGTGCACCAGGGCGACGTGTCCGACCCCGCCGAGTGCCGCCGTACCATCGACGAGGTGATCGAGCGCCACGGCCGTCTCGACATCCTGGTCAACAACGCCGGCATCACGATCGACCGCACCGTCCCGAAGATGACCGACGACGACTGGAACACCGTCATCTCCGTGAACCTGTCCGGGGCCTTCTACCTCGCGCAGGCCGCGATGAAGCACATGCTCCCCCGCGGCACCGGGCGCATCGTCAACGTCTCGTCCGTCATCGGCGAGACCGGCAACATCGGCCAGGCGAACTACGCGGCGTCCAAGGCCGGGCTCTTCGGCCTCACCAAGACCCTCGCCCGCGAGGCGGCGTTCCACCTCGCCCGCGCCGGCAAGCTCAACGACGGTGGCATCGGCCTGACCATCAACACCGTCACCCCCGGCTTCGTCGCCACCGAAATGGTCGACGCCATCCCGGACAAGGTGCTCGACCAGATCAAGGAGAGCATCCCGGTCAAGCGCCTCGCCCATCCCGACGAGATCGCACGAGTCGTGCATTTCCTCGCCGCCGACGCCTCCTCTTACATCACCGGCCAGGTGTGGGGCGTCAACGGCGGCCTCGACATGTGATCATCTCCAGTTCCACAACTATCCCGAACGGCGAATCGTCCACATGCAGCAATTCGAAGTGAATCGACACGGTCGAATCGTATTTCCGTGCAACTTCTTTCCCGATCTCGACTTCTCGACGATCACAAGTCTCGAGCAGCTCGACTCGATCATCCGGCGTGACTTCGACACGAAGGCGCCGACGGTCTCGGAGATGATCGCGCGCAACGAACGAGGTGCCTACCGGTCGAAGACCGACCTCATGCGCGACATGGCACTGAACGTGTACTGGGCGAATCGTTTCGTCATCACCATGTTCGAGAAGCGTCCGATGCGCTGGGCGGACGTCCCGCGCACCCGCGACGATGTCTACATGCCGGTGATGACCCCGTGGCCCGGCAGCGAAGCCCGCGCCGCGGAGATCGAGGACGCGTTCCGCGCACTTCCCTCCGGGCCTGACGCCACCGCCGAGGAGCACATCTTCGACGTCCTCTTCGACGTGTTCGCCGCGCGCAAGAACATCGCGTCCGACCTTCCGACGGTCAAGCCCACCGTCGCGCAACTGCTTGCCGATCCGAGCAACATGACGTTGCGGCTCGGCGACTACGACCCCGACTTCCGTCGCTACAGCTACGACGAGATCCTCGACGTCAGCGAGGACGTCGCGGAGCTGGAGGCCCTGCACCGCTGGGCGATGGTGCTGCACAACCAGCAGCCGTGGGATCGCACCCAGGCCGAGCTCGTTGCGGTCGAGGACCTGAAGGACGACGACTACGTGGTGGTCCTGCATCCGCGTGATCGTCATGTCCAGCGCTTCATCGCCAAGGCACTGGCCGAGCCTGCGTCCGGCACGCTGCTCGCACCGGTGTCCCCGTACTCGGCGCAGGAGCCGGTCGAACCGGTGCGTCCGTTCCCGCCGATCGACGTGCGGCGCGACTTCGCCGTCCAGCCGCGGATCGAGGCGTTGTCGGCGGTGCACGGCGACACCGTCTGCACGAACGAGGACCTGATCCGCAACTCGGCCTACAGCTGGTCGCCGATGACGGCGGACGAGATCACCGCGAAGACGGGGATCGAACAGCGCCGCTACACCTCGGGCAGTTTCGAGGAGCTCGCACTGAAGGCCGCGAAATCGGCTCTCGCCCATGCAAATCGGGGCCCCGAGGAAATCGGCGGCGTCCTCGTGTGCACGTGCACCAGCTCCCGGCCCATTCCGTCGCTGGCCACCTGGCTCTGCGGCGAACTGGGTATCGGCCAGACGCACGCGGCGTACGACCTGGTCGCGGCGTGCGCGGGCCTGCCGTACGGCCTCTCCGAGGCGACCCGCATTCTGCAGCAGGTCCAGCGACCGGTGCTCGTGGTGTGTGTCGAGAAGTTCTCCGACAAGGTCGGCAACGTCCGACCGTCGCGGATGATCTTCGGTGACGGCGCGGCTGCGATCGTCCTCGGTGTCGCGCCGGAGGGTACCGAAGGCGACATCGAGTACCTGCAGACCTTCGCCGGAGGTCCGGCCAGCGAGATCAACTCGATCATCTGGCCGAACCCGGACTTCGACAACGCCATCACGGTCTACGGACCCGAGGTGAAGTCGCTGGCCGGCCGGTACCTCGGGCAGATGCTCGACGAGCTGAAGGAACTCCCCGCGCCCGACGGACGGCAGGGCACCCTGCTCGACAACATCGACGTGGTCGTTCCGCATCAGGCCAA
>NZ_JADZGH010000221.1:2854-19779 GCF_015865005.1 Rhodococcus sp. CX | reverse complement strand
CGTCCGGCCTGGCAGCCGACCGGCTGTACTTCAACATCGACAAGGTCGGCAACGCGTCGTCGGCGAGCATCCCGCTCGCGGTCGCCGACGCCGTCCGCGACGGTGTGATCACGGAGCCCGTCCGAGTATTCGCGCCCGGCTTCGGTGCTGGAGCGGTCGCGGGATTCTCGGTCATGCGTATCGATCCGGCGGTCGTCGCGCCGGCCTGATACGCGACACGCGCGGAATTCGGGAGCCGCGCACGGCATCCGGGACTTCGTAACGACAGTCCCGGATGCCGCGATAGTCCGGTTCGGTCGGCCGATCGGCCGACCGAACCGTTTCCCGAAAGGAACAGCACGAATGAAGTTCCGCCGTATCGCGGTTGCCGCGCTCGGCTGCGTTTCGCTCACCGTGGTCGCCCCCACGACCGCGAACGCGTTCAGCCTCACGGATCTGCTGCCGAAGGGTGTCGCCGACATCTTCCCGAGCGGATCCGCCGGTCTGTTCGCACCGCCTCCGCCGCCGGCTCCGGCCCCGGCTCCGGCACCGGCTCCGGCACCGGCTCCGGCACCGCTCGCTCCCCCGGCACCTCCTGCAGCTCAGGCACCGGCCCAGCCCGCGCCGAGGCCCGCCCCGAGCACCGGCTACAAGAACTGCACCGAGGCGTGGAACGCCGGTGTCGCCCCGCTCTACCGCGGGGAATCCGGCTACGCGCCGAAGCTCGACGGCGACAGCGACGGCATCGCCTGCGAGAAGGATCCGCGCTGACGGCTCCGACACCGCACTCGTAACGAGGGGCAGTTTCCCGGATCTCCGGGGAACTGCCCCTCAGCGCGTGCGAGGAGCCAAGCCGTGCAGCAGGGAATCGACGACCTCGACGATCAACTCGTCACGCAGCGGGTCGATCGTTCTGTTGTTCGCCATCACCGCGATCCCCTGCAGCGCGGCGAAGTACACGGTTCCGATGATCTCGGCATCGTCGACGAGTTCGTCCTCGACGGTGGAATCGGCGAATCCACTTGGCAGACTTTGGCAGAGCACCTGGATGTGCAGCAGATCCTCGATCTGATCTTCACCATCGGCAGCTACGACACGCTGGCCCGCATGTTCACGTCGCTGCAACTCGGGATCGACGACGACATCGTCGACCTGATGAAGTTGCCGACGACTCCGCCCGAAACCGATGACGGGACCGTTCACCCGGTCTGAGCAGGTGAACGGTCCCATCACCGGGAGTGGGGGCGGGCGTCAGAGCCAGCGGGGAGGAGTGGCCTCTCCACCGGTGACACCGACGGCGCCGCGGCCGGCGGCCCAGCGCACGACGCCGGCGAGCGTACCGCGCACGGTGTGCTCGACGGGAGCGTCCTCGATCACGCGCAGCGGTTCGCGGCCGTCGACCTCGAGGACGAGACCCGCACCGAGGTCCTTCTTCCGCCACATACCGACGATGTCGTCGAGCAGCGAATCGAGAACCACCGCAGGGAAATCACCGAAGCGGCCACCGTTGCCGAGGTCGACGGCGTGGATCCACACCTCACGGGTGCGCATCCACGCGGTTTCCTCGGCCGGCACCGTCCGGCCCTGCGCGGTACGGACCTGCGCCTGCCACGCCGACTCCGGAAGGTTCCGCCACTTCTCATCCAACCGGGCAACGGTGTGCGCGAACAGGTTTCGCAGCGCCGCCGGGTTGAGAGTCGCGCCCTCGGCGATCTCCTGCGCGCGCTGCTCGGTCGACTCGTACATCGGCGTCTCGACACCCGTTGCGGCCCAATCCATCAGCCGGCACAACGCGGCGGCGTTGTAGCCCAGGTGCGCAACGAGGTGACGGCGGGTCCACCCTTCGAGCAGAGTGGGGCCGTCGAGCTCGTCGTCGGTCAGTTCCGCGAGACGCTGCGACAGGTAGGCGGTTCCGCGACGTGCGATGAGCAGCCGCTCGGACAGTTCGAGATCGTTGAATCCCACGACGTCCTACTTGATCACGGTCTTGTTCTTGACGGTGCCGAGGCCCTCGATGGTCACCTCGCACACCTCCCCGTCCTGGATGTAGCGGGCGGGCTTGCGGGCGTGGCCGACACCACCGGTCGTGCCGGTGATGATCACGTCACCCGGCTGCAGGGTCACGATGTGGGAGATGTAGTCGACGAGCTTGGCCGGGGTGAACACCAGATCGTTGGTGTTCGACGACTGCATGACCTCACCCTCGAGACGGGTCTCGATGGCGGTGCCGAGCTGGTAGTCGGTATCCAGGAACGGACCGAAACCGCTGGTCTTCTCGAAGGTCTTGCCCTGATCCCACTGCAGCGTGCGGTACTGGTAGTCGCGCATCGTGTAGTCGTTGATGACCGAGTAGCCGGCGATGTAGTCGGCGGCGTCGGCCTCGTCGACCTGGTAGGCCTGCTTGCCGATGACGACGGCGAGCTCGGCCTCCCAGTCGAGCTGCGACGCGGCGTAGGCGGGGACGACCACGTCGTCGTAGGGGCCGGTGAGGGCTTCCTTGAACTTCGAGAACAGGGTCGGGTACTCCGGCAGGTCGCGGCCCATCTCCTTGATGTGGGTCGCGTAGTTCAGTCCGACGCACACGATCTTGCCGGGTGCGGGAACGACCGGCGCGTAGTCGGCGGCGGCGAGGTCGACGGTCTTGCCCGACGCCTGCTCGGCCACGGACTTCCAGTCGGCGTCGGCGAGCAGGGCCGACAGATCGGCGTAGCCGTCGATCACGGTGGCGCTGGAATCGCTGTCGACGCGGACTGCGGCGGTGCCGCCGTCGAGACGGAGGGTGGCGAGTCGCATGGGGGTCAGGCTCCTTCGGAGATGATGGTGCGGTTGAAATGCAGACGCTCCACGATCGGCGCGTCGGAGAAGGCGAACAGGTCGATGCCGTTGGTGGTTTCGAGCGACCACTCGGTCCAGGACGGCACCACGATCATGTCGCCCTTGGTGACGTCGTGGCTCTTGTCGGCGAGGTGGAAACGGCCCTGTCCCTCGAAGACCTGGAAGACCACCGAGCCGACGTCGCGGCGGGCGCGGGTCTGCGCCCCCGCCCGCAGGCGGTGGAACTCGGCGCGGATCGTCGGCATGACGTCGCCACCGGTGGTGGGATTGGTGTAGCGGATCGCGGCGTGGCCCGGCTCCGGGGTGGCCGCGTAACCCTCGTCCTCGAGGGCGAGCTGCTCGTTGAGCGCGCGGTCGGTGTACACCCAGCGGTAGCACGCGATCGGCGAGCTGGTCTTGCGGTCGACGCCGACGAGCGGACGCAGACCCGGGTGCACCCACAGCCGCTCCGAGCGGGAGATGTCCGGGGTGCCCTCGTCGGTCACGCCGTCGGAGCCGAATTCGAAGAATCCGGTGTCGGTGTAGTTCACGAAGGGGATGTCGAGGCCGTCGATCCACGCCATCGGCTTGTCGGTCTCGTTGTGGTGGCCGTGGAAGTTCCAGCCCGGCGTGAGCAGGAAGTCGCCGCGGCGCATGGCGACCGGGTCGCCGTTGACCACGGTCCACACGCCTTCGCCTTCGACGACGAAGCGGAAGGCGTTCTGCGAATGACGATGCTCCGGCGCGGTTTCCTTCGGGCCCAGGTACTGGATCGCCGCCCACAGCGTCGGGGTGACGTACGGGACGCCGCCGAGACCGGGGTTGGCCAGCGCGATCGCCCGACGCTCACCACCGCGCCCGACCGGCACGAGGTCGCCGGCGCGCTGCGCCAGCGGGTAGAGCGTCGACCACTTCCAGACGAAGGGCACGGCCTTGGAGGTCGGGACCATCGGCATCAGATCGCCGAGCTGGGTCCACAACGGATTCAGGTGTTCCGTCTCGAAGTCGTCGTACAGCTTCAGAAGCTCGGGATCGACAGGCTCGGTGGCAGTCATGAATTCTCCTCTCGGCAACGGTGCATCTCGTTGTCCGGCGTTGTTCCCAACCTAGGTGGGTCGAATCACGACAAGCCAACTATTTCTGCTGTGCAGAATACTGGGCGTCCGTTCCCTCGATATCGGCGATGTCGACCTCGATTCCCCGGACCGCCGCCTGCATCTGAGCGACGAGCTTTCCGCGCAGATGCTGCCGGTACCGGGTGATCGGCACCGCGGCCGTGACGGCCCCGATGGCCGTGCCGCGCGCGTTGCGGATTGCCACTCCGAACGCCGCGACGCCGGCCTCCGTCTGCTCCACGTTGACCGCGAACCCCACGTGGCGCGCGGCCTCGAGTTCGTGCACGAACTCCTCGAACTCGCCGATGGCCATCCGGCGGTCGGTCTCGTACGCGGGCGTCGGCCCCTGGCTGATCTTCGGCTCGTCCGCGGGACGCAGATACAGCTGCTCGAGGACCGAACGCGGGAGTTCCGCCAGGAGGATGCGCCCGCCGGCGGTGAGCTCCGCAGGTAGCACCTGACCTCGGCGATCGCCCACACGCAGGATCGATTCGGTCTCGGCGGTCCACAAGAACCGGGCCTGGGATCCCACGCGGATCACGAGGTTGATCGTCTCGCCGGTGAGTGCCGCGAGTGCCTCCATGTGGGGCCGGCACATGTCGGTGAAGTCGCGCGTCCATCCCTGCCGGGCGGGACCGACACCCAGCGCCGGCCCCGGGTGGTACATCCGTTTCTCGTCCTGCACGGCGAACCCCCGGTACACGAGCATCGCGAGCAGACGGTGCGCGGTCGACGGGGCCGTACCGAGTTCCTGGGCCGCGTCCTTCAGCCGGAGCGCCCCGGCGTCGCGGAGCAACTGGAGCAGGCGCAAGGCGTTGTCGACCGACTCGAGCATGTACGTCGGCTTCCGGATCGTGTCCCTCGGCTTGTTCTGCATAGCAGAACTTTATTGCACGGACAGGTGCCCCGCACCCACCGTTGAAGAATGCTTTCCCCCAACGAGGCTTCACCGGCGCGAGCCACCGGCAACATCACCCTGCCCCGCGCCCACGTGATCGCGGTGATCGTCTGCTGGCTCTTCGTCGTCTTCGACGGATACGACCTCATCGTCTACGGCAACGTGATCTCGAGCCTGCAGGCCGAATGGGGCATCAGCGCTTCGACCGCCGGCACCCTCGGAAGCCTCGCGTTCGTCGGCATGATGATCGGCGCGGTCCTCGCCGGCCGACTGTCGGATGCGATCGGACGAAAGCAGGCCGTCATCGGCTGCGTGGTCGTCCTGTCGGTCTTCACCACGCTCTGCGCGATGGCACCGGGACCGATCGTCTTCGGCCTGCTGCGGCTGATCGCCGGTATCGGCCTGGGCGGTCTCGTGCCCACGTCGAACGCACTGGCCGCCGAACTCGTACCGGACAAGTGGCGCGCCGCCGTCGCCACCATGATGATGTCGGGCGTCCCGATCGGCGGTTCGATCGCGGCCCTGATCGGTATCCCGGTGATCCCCCACTGGGGCTGGCGCCCGATGTTCGCGTTCGCCCTGGTTCCCCTGGTGATCCTCGTTCCGCTCGCGGTGAAGGTGCTGCCGAATCATTCGCTGCTCGAGGCCCATCCCGACAGTTCCGAGGGCGGGTTCAAGGCACTCCTCGGCGCGCGGTTCCGCACGATCAGCATCATGTTCGCGGCCGTCACCGTCGTGACGCTGCTGGCGTGGTACGGCCTCGGCACGTGGCTGCCCAAGCTCATGCAGGGTGAAGGCACCGATCTCGGCAACGCGCTCACGTTCTCGCTGGCCCTGAACCTCGGGGCGGTCGCGGGCTCGTTCATCACCGCCTGGGGCGGGGTGCGCTTCGGATCCGTGCCGACCAGCATCGTCGCGGCGCTCGTCGCCGGTGCCGCCCTGCTGACGTTGCTGCTCGACCCGCCGGTCGCCGTGGTCTACCTGATCTTCGTTCTCGCCGGTGTCGGTACGCACGGCACGCAGGCGCTGATCATCGCGGCGGTCGCCTCCTACTACCCGGACCATCTCCGTGGCACCGCGCTCGGCTGGGCACTCGGCGTCGGACGCATCGGCGCCGTCGCGGCCCCGCAGCTGGGTGGCTGGCTGCTCGCCGCCGGGCTCGGCGCCGACTCGAACTTCGTCCTCTTCGGCATCAGCGCACTGATCTCGTCGCTGCTGTTGACCGTGATCTGGAAGAAGTTCCCCGCCAGCGATCGGACGTTGCGCGGTCCGATCCTGACCCACTGATCACCGATCGCGCCGCGATCCCGAGTCACCGATCGCGCCGCGATCCCGAGTCACCGATCGCGCCGCGATCCCAAGTCCCCGATCGCGCCGCGATCCCGGACTCCCCATCCCCGCTTTCACGACCGAAGGAGCGTCATGTCCGATCTGAAGGACGCACGAGTTCTCATTGCCGGTGGCGGCATCGGCGGTGTCGCCAACGCCCTGGCCCTTGCCCAGAAGGGTGCTCAGGTCACCCTGTTCGAGCGTGCTCCCGAGTTCGGCGAGGTGGGCGCCGGCCTTCAGATCGGCCCGCACGGCTCCCGCATCCTGCAGTCGCTCGGGGTGTACGACGAGGTCATCGCCAAGGGCGTGCTCCCCAAGAACCTCGTGTTCCGGGACGCCGTCACCGCGGAGATCCTCACCAAGGTCGACCTCGGCCGCGACTACCAGCAGCACTACGGCGGCGTGTACTTCGTGGTGCACCGCTCCGATCTGCACTCGGTCCTCGTCGACGCGGCCCGCAAGGCCGGTGCCGACCTGCGCGTCGACTCGGCGGTGCAGGACGTCGTCACCGAGGGCGACACCGTGCGCGTCATCCTCGAGAACGGCGAGGAACACGTCGGCGACGTCGCGCTCGGCATGGACGGTCTGCACTCGCGGCTGCGTCCGAAGCTCTCCGACGACAAGCCGGTCGGCTCCGGGTACGTCGCCTTCCGCGGCACCTTCCCGATGCACGAGGTGCCGCTCGACGAGGAGATCGAGGACGTCGTGGGCTACATCGGCCCGCGCTGCCACTTCATCCAGTACCCGCTGCGTCAGGGCGAGATGCTCAACCAGGTCGCGGTGTTCCAGTCGCCCGCGTTCCTGCGCGGCGAGGAGATGTGGGGCAGCCCCGAGGAACTCGCCCACGCCTACGACCACTGCCACGAGAGCGTGCAGACCGCACTGAAGTACCTGTGGACCGACCGCTGGTGGCCGATGTTCGACCGCAACCCCATCGACAACTGGGTCGACGGCCGCATGATCCTGCTCGGCGACGCCGCGCACCCGCCGCTGCAGTACCTCGCGTCCGGCGCCGTCATGGCGCTCGAGGACGCCAAGTGCCTCGCCGACTACGCGGCCGAGGATCTGCAGGGCGACACGAAGAACTGGCCGAAGATCCTCCGGGACGTCAACGCCGAACGCGCACCGCGCTGCAACCGCATCCTGACGACCGGCCGCATGTGGGGCGACCTGTGGCACCTCGACGGAGCCGGCCGCGAAGCCCGCAACGAGCTGTTCCGCACGCGCGACACGTCCAGCTACAAGTACACCGACTGGCTGTGGGGCTACAGCTCGGACCGCAACCGCTGATCCTGTCGTCGAGCGCCGCCTCGCGTCACTCCCCGCCCATGAGTGACGCGAGGCGGCGCTCGGCGCTCGCCAGCGCTTCCCGGGCGGTGGCCAGGTCTTCGCGCAGAGCCGCGAGCTGCCGGTGCATCCCGAGCGTCATGTCCCCCGGTTCCGGGATCGCCAGGACATAGGACCCGCTTCCGCGGCGCGTCTCGATCAGTCCTTCCATCCGCAGCACGTCCTGCGCGTCCTTCACGACGGACGGCGAGACCCCGTAGTGGGCGGCGAGTTCGTGCACGCCGGGAAGCTGGTCCCCGACGGCCCATTCCTTCCACGCCAGCCGGTGCTTCAGGTCGGTGGCGACGTTCTCGTACTTGTAACCCATGCCCGACCGTAACACTTTTCCGTACAACTGACATTCTCTTTTCGGGGCGGGCACCTACCATTGCGCGCATGAGTGCGCTACGGGCCGCGGTCGTCGGCGGCGGAATCATCGGTGCCGCAACGGCACGCCGGCTCACCGAGTGCGGTGCCACCGTGACCGTGTTCGAGAAGGAACGCGACCTCGCCGCGCACCAGACCGGGCACAACAGCGGCGTGGTCCACGCCGGGCTGTACTACACACCGGGCAGCCTCAAGGCACGACTGTGCCGCCGCGGCGTGGAGTTGCTGCGCGACTACACGGCCGAGCGGAATCTGCCCTACGAGGAGTGCGGCAAACTCGTCGTCGCACTCGACGACTCCGAACTCGGCCGCCTCGACGCGATCACCGCCCGGGCCACCGAGAACGGGGTGCCCGGCATCCGGAGGATCGGGCCGAACGAGATCGAGGCGATCGAACCGCGCGCCCGCGGCATCGCCGCGCTGCACTCCCCTCACACCGCGATCGTCGACTACGTCGCGATCACCACCGCTCTCGCGGGTGACGTCACCGCGGCGGGCGGCACCATCCGCACGGGCACCGAGGTCACCGAACTGATTACGCGCGGCGACGAGGTCCTCGTCGGAACCCGATCCGGCACCGACGCCTTCGATCTCGTGATCACCTGCGCAGGGCTGCAATCGGACCGGCTCGCCCGCGCCGCCGGTGATGCAGCGACCCCACGGATCGTGCCGTTCTTCGGCGACTACTACCTGCTGCGACCCGAACTCTCGACGACCGTGCGCGGGCTGATCTACCCCGTGCCGGACCCGCGCTATCCGTTCCTCGGCGTGCACCTGACCAAACGCATCGACGGTTCGATCATGCTGGGCCCCAACGCATTCCTCTCCCCCGGACGGGAGGCCTACGACCGGCGATCCGGGTCCGCGCGGGACCTGTGGGAGGCACTCGCCTTCCCCGGCTTCGCACGATTCGCCGTCCGCAACGTCCCCGCCGCGCTACGCGAACTGCGGACCGCGGTGAGCACCCGCGAATTCGTCGTCGAGGCAGCGAAATACGTTCCCGGCCTCACCGTCGCCGACGCGGTGCGCGGACCACGAGGAATCCGCGCCCAGGCCATGAACGCCGACGGCAGCCTCGAGGACGACTTCGTGGTCACCGGGCACGGACGGCTCGTTCACCTGCGCAACGCGCCCTCCCCCGGCGCGACGTCGTCGATGGCGATCGCCGAGTATCTCGTCGACGCCGCGCTGGAGCGGGTCGGTCGCTGATCGGACGCTCGACGCTCAGGCGATCGATTCGAGCCACCGCGTCATGACCGCGTGTGCCTGCGCGGACGACTGCGCATGCACCGACCGGAGTTCGGCGAGCACCGACTCGGCGGCGCCGGCGCCGAGGGTCTCCTCGAGTGCGCGACGGTATTCGTCGATCGCGAGCCACTCCGCGGCGACATCGGGACCGGCCTCGAGGTGGAACTGCACGCCGTAACTGCGGCCGTGCCGGAACAACTGGTTCGGATACGCCGGCGACGACGCGAGCAGCGTCGCCCCGCGCGGCAGATCGAACGTGTCGCCGTGCCACTGCAGGGTCGGGAAACTCGCCGGCAGTTCCCCCCACACCGGGTCCGCAGCGGACGCCGCGGTCAGTTCCACGTCGCACACCCCGACCTCGGGCGCCGGACCGGAGTACACCTTCGCGTCCAGCGCAGCGGCCAGCAACTGCGCCCCCAGACACACACCCCACACCGGAACATCGGACGCGAGAGCCGAACGCAGGTACGCGATCTCGTCGTCGATCCACGGAACGACCGCACCGTCGTTCGCGCCCATCGGGCCACCCATGACCACGATGCCCCGGTAGTCGACCGTCTCGGGCAACGGCTCTTGCCACAACCGGACCGTGTGCACCGGACCGAACTCCTCCAGTGCCGGCAGGTAGTCCGCCGGACCCTCGCATTCCACGTGCCGCAGTTCCAGGAAGCCAGTTGTCATCGGCACATCATGACAGCCGTATGTTACGGGCGCTAGACCGGTTCAGAGCCGGGGTGCGGCGGGCCGGCGACGAGACAGTGCGGCGACCGCCTTGCGTCTCAGCACATAGCGGCGCAACGCCCGCCGGTCGGCCGCGGTGACCTCGATCCCCCACATCTCCTGCGCGATCGGATGCATCAACGCGCGCACCGCACGGGTGGGCACCCGGCGCTGCACCCAGTCCTGCGGACGCATCACCTGATCCCGGTAGAAGTCGCCGCGCGGGGTCCGCTGCAGCACCGTGCGGCAGGTGTCGTCGAACCAGCCGGGGAACTCGGCCCACGTGTCCGGCAACCCCCGGTCGCTGATCCCGTACCGCCGGAACCACGCGCCGCAGTCGCGGTACAGATCCTCCCGCTCGCCGACTGTCAGCGGTCGCACGAACGTCTCGATCATCGTGACGAGCGTGTCCACGTAGGTGGCGTGCTGGAACTGGAACAGGTCCGGGTTCAGACTGTGGTAACGGCGGTCGAGATCGTCGACGCCCTTGATGTGTTCGTGCCCGCGCCGGATGATCGACGACAGGTCCGTGTCGTCGTACGCCATCCGGATCAGCAGCGGAACGGTGTGCCGTTTGTGCAGCCACAGCCGGCGCGGGGTACGCGAATGTTCCATTCCCGCGGCGATTGCCGGATGCAGCATCTGCAGCCCCACCGCGCGCGGCAACGCGAGCAGGAACCGCCGATCGCCGAGATACCGGAGCAGCAGCCCGTCCGGGTCGATGTCGGTCGAGTGCGCAACCACCGTGAGCTCGGACTCCCGACCTCAGATGATGTTCTTGCCGGACTGGATGCGACGGCGGAGGTCCACCATCAGCGCCAGGCTGCCGCCGTGCCGGATGAACTTCGGGATGAACCGGTTGACGAACGAGACGAAGACGAACAGGTGCTCGAAACGGCGGCGGTCGTCCTCGCTCCAGCTGTACCCGAGCTGTTCACGGAAGTACGGCGGCAGGGTCCCGATCGTGAGGAACTTCAGCAGATTCCCGAAAATGAGCCGCATCGGCAAGTTGATCATCTTCAACCCGACGAGATCGTTCAGGAACTGCTTGGTGGTCTCGTCGAACACGACCCGTTCGCAGCCGCGGTTCCAGTACCGCTCGAAGTCGGCACGCGTAGCGGGCCACATGTCCTCGGTGACCTGCAGGGTCGTACCCAGTTTCGAGGCGGTCGCGTAGAAGTCCTCGATCTGCTCCTCGTCGAGGGTACCGTGCAGCAGCTGGTAGCTGTCCTCGATGCCGACGTAGAGGCACGCGGCGACCCACATCTGCAGCTCACGGTTGAACGCGTTGTACTTGACCGGGCTGTTCTCGTCCGAACGCACCTGCCGGTGCGCACCGTTGACCGCCTCGCGGAACGCCAGGCGTTCCTCGTCGGTGCCCAGGATCGCGACCGCGAGGTACTGCGTCGTGGTGCGGGCCCGCTTCCACGGATGGTGGACGAGCGAGCCGGACGTCACTTTGCTCTCCATGACGCCGTATGCGACCTCGGGCCAGCCGAGCTGCATGATGACGTTCGCGGCGGCGCCGGCGAACGACCAGAAGTCGATGGCGTCGGACAGGGCGTGCTTCTTGCGGCTCCACCGGTTCGGGCCGCTGGTGATCTTGATTCGCGTGCGGGCGGAGGTCAGCACGGGTTCGGTATCCACGGCGTCGTCGAGGTAATGCGCGGGCATCGGGTCCTCCTCAGATTCTGTTCGGACGGGTGCGCCGGACCGGCGCGGGATGTGCGTTTACCACTTGTCAGTTCCCTCCACTGCCGATGCCCTGGAGGAGCATCCGCCAGAAGGCCGCGAGTTCTTCGCCTGCCGGGATGAGGATCGGATCGGCGACGGCCGGCGGTCCGATGAGCGTGCCGGGCGTCGTCCGGTTCGCCACACCGAGATCGTTCGGCCGCGGCGCGTTCTGGGCGCCGCGCTGGCCGTGGTCCTCGCCGGGCGGGCAGTAGTGCGTGAGGTCGACCGTGACCGACGACTCGTCACCGAGCGCACGGCGCGGCGTGTCGTACACGCACACCGGACCCTGGGTGGCGATGAGCGCAAAGTCCGCGCGGTCGCCGTGCACGATGGATTCGAGCGCGGCCAGGCCACGAGGAAGGGCGACCAGGCCGGTCTGCAGCGCGGCCGAACGATCCGAGATGATCGGTGCGACGTCGACGAGGTTGGCGAGCACCGCCGCGAACGACTCCTCGTTGGCGGCAAGCACACCGTCGGCGCGGCGCATGGCGTCCGGGGTCGTCGTCATCATCTCGTTGATCCGGTCCTCGTTGGCGTACAACGTGTCCGCGATCGTGCGCGCCGCGGCCATCCCGTCGACGAATTCCTCCGAGTTGTTCGCCATCGTCGACATCAAACCTGCTGTGCGGCTGAGCAGTTGGGTCAGATCGGTCGCGTGGGTTTCGAGGCGGCCGGACAGATCGTCGGCGTCGGTGATGAGCCGCGCCAGATCGGGACCCAGACCCTGGAACGCGGCGCCGAGTTCGGCACCGACGGTGGCGATGGTGCCGGGTTCGACCGTGTCGAGGAGCGCCGCCGTGCTCGCCAGCGTTTCGGCGATCTGAACCGGCTGCTCCTCGGCCGGCATCTCGATCGAATCACCGTCCGCGAGGTACGGACCGTGATCGACGCGCGGGAAGATGTCGACGTTGAGCATGCCGGCGAGCGTTCCCTGCGTGATCTTCGCGATCGAGTCGGTCGGGATCTCGGTGCCACCTTCGAGCTCGAACTCGAGCCGGGCGCCACCGCTCTGCGGGTCGACCGACACTGCCGACACGACACCGACCTGGACACCGCGATAGGTGACGACGGTGCCTTCCGAGACCCCGAGCGCGTCGTCGACGTGGGCGGACAGCCGCATCTCGTCGCCGAGTCCCCGCGGGCCGACGATGTAGTAGATGCCGTAGGGCACCACGATCAGGGCGGTCAGCACGAACAGAACAAGCTGGACGAGGACGATTCTCTTCATCGGGTGCCTCCTCCGAGCATCTCCTGCAGCGACGTGGGTGACGGTTCCGGCGGTGTCCCGGTGAAGTAGCCGCCGGCCAGGATCGTGTCGATGCTCTCCGGGATCTCGAGCGCACCGTCGAACACCAGGTAGTCACCGCGCACGGACTTTCCGAACGCGTCCATGAACGCGTTCATGGCGGCGAGGGTGCCGCCCATGCGGTCGTTGAACGCCTGCAGGGTGGACGCGACCGTCCCGGCGTCGGCCAGGAACCCTGCCGGGCCCTGCGGCACGGCACCGGTCAGCGCCTGCACGTTGAGGGCGAGGCGGGTCGTCGAGTCGAGCAGCGCGGAGATGGAATCACGTTGTGTGACGAGCACTTCGACCGCTTCGGCGGTGTTCGCGAGATATGCGTCCATCGTCTGCTCTTCGTCCGCCATGCGGCGGGTGACGTCGGCGGCCAGCGTCATCGCCTCATCGAACGCGGTCTGCTGGTCGATCGCCCGCGTCATCAGGTCGGTCGCGGTGTCGGCGAGTGCCTGCACCCGGTCGGACCGTCCGGTGAACGCGACGTTCAGTTCGTCGACGACGGTCGCGAGCTGATCCATCCCACTGCCGCTGACGACGTTGCCCAGGGAGGCGAGCATCGTCTCGACACGCGGCCCGAGATCGGTGTTGTCCACGTCGATGACGTCTCCGTCGGACAACCGGTCCGGCGCCGCGTCGACAGGGTTGATCAGCCGCAGGTACGGACTGCCGAGCGCGGACGGAATCTCCACCGAGACAAGCACATTGCTCGGGACCTCGAGTTCGCGCTGCAGCGACACCTGCAGGCCGGCACCGCTGGTCGTGGTGTTCAGGGACGCGACGCGGCCGACGATCTGCTGCCCGTACCGGACGTCGGCACCGAGGACGATGCCGTCGGCGCTCGCCAGATGCACATCGACGTCGAACGCACCGGCACCCGCGGACCGGCCGACCGGAAGGTCCTGGATGCCGTAACCGCAGCCCGACACGGCGACCGTGCCGGCGACCGCGACCGCCAGCGCGGCGAGACGGACCGCTCGCCGGGACGGAACGGTGGATGTCGGGGTCACGGGTTCCCTCCGGTGATGGCGGTGACGATTCCCAGCGGGTCGGATGCGCTGATCGGGAACGTGATGGGGTTGGTCAATCCGGCGCCGGTGCACAGGGGCAGCGGATGCTCGGCGCACAGCGGGCCGGCGACCGCGAACTGGGTCAGGTTCGTCGACACGTTCAGCCGGATGCGGCTGCGTCCGTCGGGGCCGACCGTCTTCTCGAGGTTCTGCATCATGAGCGGCACGAGATCCATGAACTCCGCGAGTCCGGCCTGGTTGCCGGTCAGGGCGTCGCCGAGTCCCTCCAGGTTCGCCGAGATCGCACCGAAGCTCTCCTGGTGCTGGGTGACGAAGCTGTCGAGTTCGGCGAAGACCGTCTGCAGTTCCTCGAGCGGCACGGTGATGTCGAGGTCCGCGTCCTGCCACACCGTCGACAGCGTGGACATGTCGTCGACCATGCTGTCCAGGGACACCTGCCGCGCATCCATCGCCTCGATGAGCGTCGACAGGTTCTCGACGAGCACCGAGAAGTCCTCGGAGGTTCCCCCGATGACACCGGAGGCGGAGCTGAGGTCGCGGACGGCGTTGTTGAACGCCTCGCCCTGGCCGCCCCACGTCTGCGCGCCGCTCGCGAGCACCGAGCCGACGTCGCCGCCCTCCGGTCCCATGAAGTCGACGAGGGTCGAGAGACTGCCGAGCATGCCGTCGATGTCGATCGGCGAATGCGTGCGTTCGACCGGGATCGTGGACTGGTCGGGCAGTTGGGGGCCGTCGGTGTAGGCGGGGCCCAGTTCGATGTAGCGCTCGCTGATGATCGCCGGGCTCATCACGTAGGCGTTCACGTCGGCGGGAAGCTTCACCGATTCGGGCACGGTCATCGTCACCCGCACCGAGGTGCCCTGCGGTTCGATGTCGGTGACGGTGCCGACACCGACGCCGAGGACGGCGACCTTGCTGCCGGTGTAGATTCCGTTGACGTACTCGAAGTCGGCGTGCACCGTGGTGACCCGATCGGTGCGCCCGAAGATGTACCAGATCGGCGCGACGATCAGCAGCAGCGTGACCACGAGGAGCGAAACGATCTTCTTGCGGTTCGACGAGCGGGCCGGAGTGGGCTGTTCGCTCCCCGGCATGTCCTGAATCACCGACATTCCTGCATCACTCCCATCGCGCACAGAAGGTTGTCGGGCAGAACCGCAGCGGGTGTGGTGACGTCGGCCCAGGTGCCGTTGCCGGTGGCGTCGGTGACCGTGCGCAGCGCCGGCGGCAGCTGCGTCATGAGCGCGGCGATGTTGTCCGAGTTGCGCTGCAACGTGCCGGTGACGGCGACCAGGTTGGCCACGAGCCGGTCGGCCTCCTCACGGTTCTCGGTGAACGTCTGCGACAGGGTCGAGATGACGGCGCGGAGATTGTTCGCGAGCCCGGTCAGCGCTTCCTTACGGACCGACATGGTCTGTACCAGAGTGCGTGCGTCCGCGGCGGTTTCGACGAGGGAGTCCTGCTGGTCGACCGCCATCACCGACAGCCGGCGCGACATCTCGAGCAGCTGGTCGAACTGTTCGCTGTGACGTCCGAACGCGGTGGAGGCCGCGCTGATCCCGGTGAGGGTGCGTTCGACCTGGCCGCTGTCGGACGGCATCACCTGCGACAGCGTGGTCATCATCTGTTCCATCGCCTCGAGATCGAGTTCCCGGGAGACCCGCTCGGCACCGGCACCGACCTCGTCGAGCGAGTACGGAACGGTCGTGCGCTCGAGCGGGATGGTGTCGCCGCCGTCGTCGACACCGCCGGGGCGGACGTCGAGATAACGCTTGCCGAGGACGGTTTCGAGGCGGACCGACGCGGTGGAGGTGTTGCCGACCGTGCGGTTGTCCTCGAGGCGGAACTCGACGTCGACGTGGTCGCCTGCGAGCTCGATGTTCTCGACCCGGCCGGCCGGGACACCCGCGACGTACACGGGATCGCCCGTCGCGAGACCGGCGGCGTTCGCGAATTCCGCTGTGTACGGCTCGGTTCGGGCGTGGTACCAGAATCGAGGGATGCCGATCGCGGCGCCGAGACCGACGACGAGGACGACGATGCCGATCGTGCCGAGCACCAGCGGCATGTGCGTGGTGTTCTGGCGGCGGCCGAACCCGAACAGGAATTCGAGTGCGCCGACGAACACGTCGATGAGTTTGACCAGGAACATCATGGCAGCGTTCCCTCCCCCGCCGCAGCTGCCGCGGAGTTCTCCAGCACGTCCACGAGATCGTCGATGTAGGTGATCCCGATCGCGACGAGGGCGACACCCGCGCCGAGGCCGACGAGGACGAACATCCAGGCGAAGCTCTGCAGGATCCGCCCGTTGTGCCCGCCGAGCGATCGGACGCCGCGGACGATGAGGTCGATGAGTCGTGTCAGTAGGATCATCGGCACACCGGCGAGTGGGTAGGACCGAAGATGTTCACTTCTGCGTCGCCTGCTTTCAGGGTGAAGTTGCACAGGTAGAGGCTGACGAAACTGCCGTACTGACCGGTGCGGTTGATCTGGTGTGCGAAGTTCGGGAGATTCGCCACCATGCGTTCGAACTCCGGGGTGTTCGCGATCCAGGTGTCGGTGACGGAGGCCAGGCTCGCGAGCGAGCGCGCGAACGCGCCGTCGGACTGTGCCATGATGTCGGCGAGCTCGTCGACCGTCGCGGTTCCGGAGTCGAGGAACCCGGCGATGCGCGTGCCGTCACCGACGACGGAATCACCCAGTACGGCAAGCCCGTTCACGAGCGAGGTGAGTTCGTCGCTGCGGTTGTCGAGCGTGCCGAGCAGCCGCGTCATGTTGTCGACGACCTCCCCGAGGATGCCCTCGCGGTCGCCGAGGCTGCCGGTCAGGGTCGCGACCCGGTCCAGGAACTGTGCGACGGCGTCGCTGCGCCCGTTGAACGTGTCGGTGATGTTGCGCGCGAGGACGTTCACCTCCTCGGGCGGCAGCGACTCGAACAGCGGCCGGAACCCGTTCATCAGCGCCGTCAGATCGACCGGCGGGGTCGTCTGCGAAATCGGGACCACCGATCCGGGTTCGAGCACCTCGGACGAGCCGGGCGCGTCGACGTG
>NZ_JADZGH010000221.1:1682-2844 GCF_015865005.1 Rhodococcus sp. CX | reverse complement strand
ACCGGGCGCCGAGCATGTCGCCGTAGCGCACCGCGGCCTGAACGTCGCGGGTGAGCACCTGATCGCCCTCGATCTCGACGGTCACCCGCGCGAGCGCAGCACCACCGTCGGCGTCGGCGACGTCGACCGCGTCGACCCGGCCGACCCGAACACCGGACAACGTGACGGGGTTGCCGACGTTGAGACCTTCGACGTCGGTGAATTCGAGGACGTAGTGGTCGGTGGAACCGCGGACCGGGACCGCGAGGGTGTTGAACACCAGGGATCCGCAGATCGCACCGACGGCGCAGTAACCGACGAGCGACACCATCTGGGAACGCTTCAGTTTCACGGGATCTGCACCTCGCTTCCACGGACGAGCGGGCCGAGGATGAACGTGAGCGCCGGGTTCAGCGCTGCGCCGGCCTCGTCGAGCGAGGCGGGGACGGTCGCCTCGGCCACACCGAGTGCGTCCTCGAGCAGACTCAGCGGTTCGGCTTCCTCGGGGCCGCCGACGATTCGCTTCGGCGCGTCGTAGGTGCCGTTGCCGGGACTGTTGCATTCGAGGCCGGTGAGCGGACCGTATACCGGGCAGTCCGCCGACGTGTACGGCATCGGATCGGCGAAGGACGGCACCGCGGTGATGTTGAACCGCCCGCTGGCGAAGACCCGTGCGCCGGCGTTGCCGAACAGTCCGGCGTTCTCGAGGGTTTCGTACAAGCCGCTCGGATTGGCGGCGGTCGTCGCGAGGATCGTCCCGATCGAGTCGGTGACGGTGATCATCGCGTCCCGGCGCTCACCGGCGAATCCGTCGACCGAGGCGGCGAGCAGCGTCGCCGCGCCGAAGGCATCGGCCAGCCGGTCACGGTTCTCGACGATCGCACCGGAGACCTCGGCCGCGGACGCGACCATGCCGACGATGTCCGGGGTGGCGTCCGACAGCGACCGCATCACCTCCACGAACTGCGGTGTGGTGTCGAGGAATTCGGCTGCGGCCGGGGCCATCTGATCGCTGACCGCGGCGAACCGGTCGATCGTGCGGCCGATGGTCTCGCCGTTGCCGTCGAGTGCGCTGCTCAGGGCGCTCAGAGCGACGGAGAGCTGGTCGGGGCGCATGTCGTCGAGCACGCCGGCCATTTTCGTGAACACGTCGTACATCGCAACGGCTTCCGGGCCGGAATCG
>NZ_JADZGH010000221.1:0-1672 GCF_015865005.1 Rhodococcus sp. CX | reverse complement strand
CGTGCCGACGCCGGACGCCGCGGTGGTCTCGATGCCGTCCGGGCTGCCGGCCGGATCGTCGACCGGGTCGACGAGTTCGACGTAGATGTCACCGAAGAACGTGCGGGGCACGACCCGGGCGAGCACCGACGACGGCACGAGTTCCGCAGCAGCGGAGTCGATCGCCAAGCGCACCTGGGATTCGGCCGAACCGGCCTCGACGGAAGCGATCCGCCCGATCTCTACGCCGTGGTACCGCACGGGTGCGCCCCCGTTGACGAGACCGACGGCCGCGGGCACCTCGACGAAGACGTCGTTCGTGTCCTCGAAGGTTCCCGTTCCGCGCAGCACCATGCCCACCGCGACGGCCAGCGCCGCACAGACGCTGACCGCTCCGACGAGGACGTACCTGGTCTTTTCACGTGATGTGGGTCGATCCACGTCACACCCCCATTCCGGGAACTTCGGGAACCAGACCCCACAGCGCGAACGTCAGCAACACGTCGAGGACACCGATCGACAGGATCGCGGTGCGCAGGGCACGGCCGGCCGCGGCACCCACACCCGCCGGACCACCCGACGCGTAGTACCCGTAGGCGCAGTGCACGAGGCTGACGACCATCGCGAAAACCATGGCCTTGATTCCGGAGTACAGCAGGTCCTGGGGTGTCAGGACCAGATGAAAGAAGTAGTCGTACGTGCCGGCTGATGCGCCGTTGAACACGACGACGACGAGGCGCGTCGACAGGTAGCTGGCGAGCAGGCCGATCATGTAGATCGGGATGACGCAGACCATCGCGGCGAGCGTGCGGGTGGCCGCGAGGAACGGTATCGACTTGATGGCCATCGAGTCGAGTGCGTCGATCTCGTCGGAGATCCGCATCGCACCGATCTGCGCGGTGAAGCCGACACCGACCTTCGCCGACAACGCGATCGCCACGACCACGGGCGCGAGCTCGCGGGTGTTCGCGACCGCCGACAGCATGCCCGACATCGTCGTCATGCCGACGAGTTCGAGGCCGCGCTGCGTTTCGACACCGAGCATCATGGCTGCGGCCAGCGACATCGCGAACACGATGCCGATCGTGCCGCCACCGGACAGCAAGGACTGGGTACCGAAGCTGACCTCGCTGATCTGTGCGATCACATGCTTGCGGAACTTGCTGAGCGCGTACGGAATGGACGCGATCGTGCGGAAGTAGAACGAAACGTGCATGCCGAGCGTGGCGAGATTGTCGCCGACGCGGTGAACCGCGCGGGTCGCGGTGTGGACAGGTTCTCGGGCGGTCAGGGTCAACGGAATTCACCCACCGCCGGAACGATGACCGTGTACAGCGCCGAGAGCGCGGTGTTGACGATGAACACGAGCGCGAACGCGATGACGACCGCTTCGTTGACCGCGTCGGCGACACCGCGCGGGCCGCCCTTGGTGTGCAGTCCCTTGAACGTCGCGACGAGCGCGGAGAGCAGACCGAACACGGCCGACTTGACCAGTGCCATAACGAAATCCGCGGGACGGCCGTATTCGGCGAAGGTCGCCATGAACGTACCGGCGGGAAGATGCTGGACGTAGATGTGGTAGAGCCAGCAGGCGCCGACACCACCGAGCGTGACGATCGAGCACAGCGCGAGCGAGACCACGACGGCACCGACGAGGCGGGGCGCGACGAGGCGCTCGAGGACGTCGAGACCC
>NZ_JADZGH010000220.1:16913-57845 GCF_015865005.1 Rhodococcus sp. CX | reverse complement strand
GACGTCGGCGGCGGTGCCGGCCGGCACCGATCCGGCGACCTGCTCGGTCGCGGGGTCGACGACGTCGATCCGGGCGGTGCCGGCGGGCGCGACCCACTGTCCGCCGATGTAGAACTTGTCGTACTCACGCATGGCCGACGGGTCCTTCCGTTGTCGTTTCGGCACTGTGGTTCGGGGTGTGCGGGTTCGGGGTGCGGTGGTTCGGAGCAGTTGTCACTGTTGCCCTTCGGCGTACCAGGTGCGGAACTCGTCGTAGCTCGGCATCTCCTCGGAGTTGGCCTTGGGGTCGACGACCACGTGGATGACGCCGGGTTTGCCGCTCGCGTAGGCCCGTTTGATCGCGGGCGCGATGTCCTCGTCCTTCTCGACGTATTCGCCGTAGCAGCCGAACCCCTCGGCGACCTTGTCGAAGCGGGTCTCGGTGCTCCAGTGCACGCCGGTCTCGAGCGAGCCGTGCCCGTAGGTGCGCTTGTACACGCCGACCTCGAGGCCCCACGCGTAGTCGACCGCGACGACACACACCAGCGGAAGGTTCAGTCGCGCTGCGGTTTCCAGCTCTGCGATGTGGAACTGGAACGACGAGTCGCCGGTGATGAGCATCATCGGCCGCTTGCCGCCGTCGGCGACACCCGCGCCGACGGCATACGGCAGGCCGGTGCCCAGGTGCCCGAAGTTTTGGTTCCACATCACGTCGTGCGGTTTGGCCTGCGAGTACGTCCAGCCGAAGATCGTGGTGGCGCCGCCGTCGCGGACCATGATGCCGTCCTTCGGAAAGTCCTTGGTCGCCTCGACGATCAGGCGCGCCGGATGCACCGGCGTCCGCCCGGACGGCGCCGTCTCGGCCAGCTCGGCGAGGCGCTCGGCGTCCTGCCTGATCCAGCGGGCCAGCTCGGGCGTCGCGGTGCGCGGGGTGTCCTTCAGCGCGTCGACGAGCTGCGGGACCACCGCCCGCAGGTCACCGACGAGGGGGACGTCGATGGGCCGGTTCACGCCGATCGCGGCCGGGTCCTGCTCGACGTAGAGCCACTTGCGGTTCGCCTCGTTCGCGAGCCAGTGCCGTCCGCGCCCGAAGTGGACCGGCTCGCCGAGTTCGGTTCCGATCGCCAGGCACAGGTCCGATTCGACGACGGCCTCGATCGCCGCCGGCGAGAACCCGTACGGGAAGGTGCGGTCCTCGAGTCCCTCGATGTACGACGTGCCGCCGGACGTCTGGATCACCGGGCACGCCATCAGGTCCGCGAGGCGGCGCACGGACTCACCGGCGCGGGCGGTGTGCACGCCGTGCCCGACGAGCAGCACCGGCTGCTTCGCGGCCCTGATCAGCTGGGCTGCCTCGGTGATGCGGTCCGCGCCTGCGGTCTGGCCGACCAGCCGATACCGTTCGGGCGGTAGGACAGGCGGGACGTCGAGCTCCTCCTGGATGATGTGCGACGGGTACTCGATGTACACCGGACCGGGTGTGCCCGACAGCGCCTTGCGCAGACCCTCACGGATGACTTCGTCGGTCTGGTCGGCGTATTCGATGCTGGCGCTGTACTTCACGGAGTTCTCGATCAGCGCTTCCTGCTGCACGAACTGGATGCGTCCCCGGCGTACCCGTTGTTCGGTGATGCGGGCGCGCTGCCCGCCGAGGAAGATCACGGGGGAGTTCTCGACCTTGGCGCACATGATGGCGCCGGCCAGGTTCGCGATGCCGGGGCCGAGCGTGCCGATGCACACCGCGGCCTTGCCGGTCATGCGGGAGACGGCTTCGGCCATGAAGCCTGCGGACTCCTCGTGATGTGGGGCCACGACGTTCCAACCGCGCTCCTCGGCGGTGTGGAACAGGTGGACGAAATTCGGGTCCGGGATCCCGAAGATGGTGTTGATACCTTCGGCTTCGAACAGGTCCAGGATGCGTTCGTAGACCTTAACCGACATACGTGTTTCCCTTCCGTACGCCTGCGCCGGCATCGACGCCGGAGGCGGTCGCAAAGCTTCTGACGATGTGGTCGACGTGACCGGACAGGGTCGGCAGGATCCACGGATCACCCGTGTCGCGGATCGTGTCGATCTGCTCGCCGACCTCCTCGATCGTCCACGACGGCCGGTACACGCCGGGTGTCTCGGCGACGAATGCCCGGGCGATCCGGCCCGCGATCGAAACGAGCATTTCTCCTGTGATCGAGCAGGATTCGTGGGCGAGCCAGCCGACGGCGGGCGCCGCCAGCTCTGGATCCATCGGCGGATACTGCGAGGTGTCCAGGCCCTCGGCCAGCCGCGTGAGAGCCGCCGGCACGATGACGTTGGACTTGACGCCGCGCTCGGCGCCTTCGATCGCGGCGACGTTGGACAACCCGATGATGCCGGCCTTCGAAGCGGCGTAGTTGGCGACCCGATGGTTGCCGTACAGGCCGCCGATCGACGACGTCAGCACGATCCGCCCGTAACCGGCCTCGCACATCAGCGGGAACGCCGGGCGTACGACGTGGAACGCACCGCGCAGGTGCACGTCGAGCACGGCGTCGAAGTCCTCGTAGCTCATATCCGCGAGCGGCGCGTACCGGTTGTTGCCCGCGTTGTGGATCAGGACGTCGATGCGGCCGTACCGATCGACGGCCGCATCGACGATCGCCTTGCCGCCCTCGGCCGTCGCGACCGTGTCGGTGGAGGCGACGGCTTCGCCTCCGGCTGCGACGATCTCGCGCACGACGTCGTCGGCGGGACGGTTGTCGGTGCGCTCACCGCTGATCGCCGCACCGGTGTCGTTGACGACCACCTTCGCGCCCAGCGACGCGAGCAACAGTGCGTACGCACGCCCCAGCCCCCGGCCGGCGCCGGTGACCACCGCGACGCGGCCATCGAATCGCAGATCAGGCACCGCACGCTCCTCTCACGGCGGGTCTGTCGAGTCGGCCGGTCATTTCTCGAACACCAGGCCTTCCAGCTCACCTGTACTACGCCAGTTCTCGAGCAGTTCGGTGAGTTCGTAGAAGCCGCCCCAGAACGGATCTCCGAGGAAGGACCGTCCGTTCGGTTCGCCCTCGCTGTTGTAGTAGCCGGGAGTGCATTCCATCGTGAACTTGCTGTTGTCGACCGAGTACTGACGGATGGTCTGGACCCATCCCTCCTCGGCTTCCGCGGTCGGCTCGACGAGCGTGACACCACGGGTCTGCGCCTGTTTGATGATGTACGCGATGTGGTCGGCCTGCTGCTCGAACATCAGCGTCGTGGCCGCGGTGACGCCGCCCTGGACGAATCCGGTTGCGAAGTGGTTCGGGAAGCCGTGCGCCATGATCCCGTGCAGTGTGCGGAAGCCCTTGCCCCAGTGGTCGTAGAGCGACGTTCCCTGGCGTCCGGTGAACGGTGCGATGGCGAACTGGCGCTCGAGGGCCGTGGTGATCTCGAATCCGCTGGCGAAGACGATGCAGTCGAATTCGTGCTCGACACCGTTCGCGATGATGCCCTTCTCGGTGATCCGCTCGACCCCCTTGGTCTCGGAGACGTCGATCAGGGTTACGTTCGGCCGGTTGAAGGTGGGCAGGTATTCGTCGTTGAAGACCGGCCGTTTGCACATGTTGCGGTAGTACGGCTTCAGTTTCTCCGCCGTTTCCGGGTCCTCGACGATCGATTCGACTCGCTGACGCAACCGCTCCATCGCCTTGTAGTCCTCGATCTCCTTGAGTTCGAGAAACTTGACGGGGTCGGCGAGGGCGGCCCATCCGTTGGTCTCGTTGAGCTTCGCGGCCAGATTGCGTGCGACCTCGGTCCAGCCGTCGCAGATGAGGTCGGGCTCGCCCGGGTTGTAGAACGCGAACGCGGCGTTGTGGAAGTTGCGCTGCCGCTCCGCCCGCCAGCCCGGCTTCAGGCTCTTCACCCATTCCGGATCGGTCGGGTAGTTGGCACGTTCGAAGATGTACGACGGAGTCCGCTGGAAGACCGTCAGGTGCTTGGCTCCGCGGGCCAGGTGCGGAATTGCTTGGACTGCACTGGAACCCGTGCCGATGACGGCTATCCGCTTGTCACCGATCCTGTCGAGTCCACCGTGCAGGTCGCCGCCGGTGTACTCGTAGTCCCAGCGGGCGGTGTGGAAGGTGTGCCCCTTGAAGTCCTTGATGCCGGGGATCCCGGGGAGTTTCGGGCGGTTGTACGGACCCTGGCACATCACGACGAATCGGGCGGCGATCTCGTCGCCGCGATTGGTGCCGATCCGCCATCGCCTGATCTCCTCGTCCCATTCCAGCGACCGGATCAGGGTGTGGAAGATCGCGTGCTCGTAGAACCCGAAGTGGTTTCCGATGCGCTGAGCGTGCTCGAAGCACTCGTCGCCCTTGGAGAACTTCTCCTTCGGCATGTAGCCGGTTTCCTCGAGCAGAGGAAGATAACAGTAAGCATCCGAATCGATCTGGATGCCCGGATAGCGGTTCCAGTACCAGACGCCACCGAAGTCGCCACCGAGTTCGATGATCCTGAAGTCCTCGACGCCGGCTTCCTTCAGCCGGTGGGCGGCGATCAGGCCGCTGAACCCGCCGCCGAGGATCACCACTTCGATCTCCCCGACGATCGGCTCGCGGGGCTCGACCGGGAGATGCGGGTCTCCCGTGTAGAACTCTTCGAACTCGCCGTCTGCCTCGAGATATTGCTGCTGGCCGTCGGAGCGAAGGCGCTTGTCGCGCTCGAGGAGATACTTCCGGTGCAGTGCTTCCTGATCGACCTCGGGTGTCTGCGAAGGGGCGCAGGGTTCCATGTGAATGTCCTCGGTTGGTGGGAAATCGGTGGTCAGGCGAGGTCGCGGGGTGCGCCGGTGCCCATGTAGGTGGCGAGATTGTGGTGCAGGTTGACGACGCTGCGCTCGCGATACGGATTGGGTTTCGGGCCGGAGAAGCCGCGCGTCTTCATGCCCTGCTGGACGGCGGCCATGTTGGAGAAGTCCTGTGGCAGCACCGTGCGCCACCCCGGATCGTCGGCGGGGGTGTACTCCCACTCGGTCTCCGGTTCCTCGCCGGCCGGAAACAGTTCGTACACAGCGGCTTCGAAGATGCACTTGTTCGGGTCGAAGCCGTAGGGGCGTGCGCTGTAGCAGAGCATGTTGTTGACCGCGTGCCCGATCTGGAAGTTCGGGAAGATTTGCCAGGCGGTTCCGCCCTTCGCGACGGTCTGGGGGTCGACCGTCGGCCAGATCACCCCGCGCGCCGCGTCGTCACGGCGCGCCGAATCGAGCCAGTGCCGCAGCACCTGGTCCGGGGGAGTGCCCTCGGGGAGTTCGTCGAGCAGCCGTTGTGCGGCGTCGACGAGGGTGCGGGTGGTGTTGGTGTTGGCGTTCTCCCACGTGAAGTTCTGCAGCTCGATCGTGGCCTTCCGGGCGTCGGGGCCGTTGCCCACGCGCAGCTTCGCCTGCTGTTCGTCCATGCCCTTGGGGGCGTCGTAGCCGATGTTGCTGTGCTTGCCCTGCGCCCGCGACCACCCGAGGAAGTTCCCGAAGTTCATGAACTCCGGGTGGGTGTACGGCACATGGTAGGTCTCCATGAAGGCCTCGAGCGCGACCTTCCAGTTGCATTCGAACACAAGCCATTTGCGCCAGCGGTAACGCATGTTGTGAAGTTCGAACGGATCGAGCAGCGACGCCGCCGGTTCCAGGTAGTCGCGCAATGGTTCACAGTCGGGATCCATGTTGATCCAGATCCAGCCGCCCCACGTGTCGACCTTGACGTCGACCAGTCGCGACCGCTCGTCGGTGAGCGCCCCCTTCCAGTCGTCCCGCTCGGCCGCGAACGTGTTGTTGCCGTGGAGGTCGTAACGCCAGCCGTGAAATCCGCACACGAACTGCCTGGCGCAGCCGCGCGCCTCGTGGGCACCGTCCGGGGTGTCGACGAGTTTGCGTCCGCGGTGCGAGCACACGTTGTGGTACGCGCGGAGGGTGTCGGGACCGGTCCGAACGACGATGATCGAGTCGTCGAGGATGTCGTAGGTGAGGAAATCACCGACCTTGGCGAGTTCCTCGACGCGGCCCACCTGCTGCCACACCTTCGCCCACAGTCGGTCGCCTTCGGCGCGGGCGTAGTCCTCGGACAGGTACGCCTCGACACCGATCGTTAGGGGCGTCGAGAGTGGTTCTGCTGCTTCGGAGGTTTCCTGGATGTTGTCGACTGCGTCGGTCATGTGAGCCTTCTCCTGGTGCAACGTGCGTGTCAGCGGGTGATGGCGGCGCGGAACGTTTCGTCTTTGAGGAAGAGCGACGTGTGGTCGGCGCCCATGTGCGTCCACTTGAGATTCAGGCCGCCGTCGACGAGGAGCGTCTGCCCGGTGATGTAACTCGACAGATGCGAGAGCAGGAACAGGATCGCTCCGGCCTGCTCCTCGGGTCGGCCGCGGCGGCCCATCGCGATGGCGCGCCGGTCGCGTTCGGGGTCCTCGTCGACGTAGGTGCCGGACGCCGGTGTCGCGGTCACGCCGGGAGCGATGGCGTTGACGCGGATGCCGTCGACGGCCAGTTCCACGGCCATCGTGCGGGTCGCGGCCACCAGGGCGGCCTTCGCGGTGCCGTATCCGATGTGGAACGGTGCGGTGTTCATGCCGCTGATCGACGAGATCGAAACGATCGAACCGGGATTGCCCCGCGATTTGATCTCGGCGGCGACGGCCTGGCTCATGAAGAACATCGTTTCGAGGTTCTGGGTGAACAGCGCACGCCAGTCCTCGCGGGTGACGCGGGTGGCCGGCATCCACGTGGCGGGTGCCGCGCCCCCGGCGACGTTGACGAGCCCGTACAGGTCGCCCTCGGTGCTGCGTGCGGTCTCGATCACCGAGGCGATGCCCTCGTCGGTCGATGCGTCCGCTGCGAGGGGAACCACTCGGAGCCCTTCGGCGACAAGGGGTTCGATGTGCTTGTTGAGATTGTCCTCGGACCGGCTCACCGCGATCACGGTGGCGCCGGCCTGCGCGACCATCCGGGTGACCGAGGTTCCGATGCCGCCACCGGCGGCACCGGAGACGACGACGATGCGACCCTCGAGTCCGACGAATTCGTTGCTCACGGCGCTCACCGGACCTTGCGGATCGCGAGGACGCTGCCTTCGGCGTCGGCCGACACGTAGAGGGTGCCGTCCGGTCCGGCGGCGATACCCGCGAACGGACCTTGCGGCCCGGAGAACGGGGGCAGGCCGAGCAGCGGCTTCGGTGTCACACCCTCGGGCGCGCCAACCGGGAGGTTTCGCGCGATGACTTGCTGAGCCTTGGTTTCGAGATCGACGCCGATCAGGGTTTTCGCGTCGACGTCGACGATGAACAGCGTGCCGTCGTGTACGACGATGCCCTCCGGTCGTTCGAGGCCGTCGATCAGGGTGTCGACACCGGAGGCGGTGATCGAGAGGATCCGTCCGGCCCCGGCTTCGGAGACCAGGGCCGTGCCGTTCGACGCGAACGCGACGCCGATCGGCTCGGCCAGCCTGTCGGCGACCACCCGGGCTTCACCGGACGCGACGGCGTAGACCTTGCCGGCGCCGAGGTCGGCGGCGACGACGGTTCCACTGTGGGACACCGCCACTCCGTAGAGCGCTTCGAGTCCGTCGGCGATATAGACGGTGCCGTCGGGTCCGACGGTCAGGTCCAGTGGCCAGGTCAAGCCGTCCGACAGGGCTTCGCGGGTCTCGCCGCCGGCGAGGATCTCGGTCACCTTGCCGGTGAAGCTCGACACGAACAGCCGGTCGCCGAGGAAGGTGAGGTTGTCGAGTCCGGGATTCAGCTGGGCCAGGACCGTGCGGTCGCCGTTGCGCGGGTTGATCCGCAGCACCTGGCCGGAGGCAACCTGGGTGGAGACGATGAAACCGTCGGAGTCGAACTTGACCGCGTCCGGGACGCCGAGGTCGCCGGCGACGCGTTCGGGCTCGCCACCGTCGGGATCGATGCGCCAGATGTCGTTCGTGCCGAGCAGCGGGTAGTAGAGCTTGCCGTCCGGACCGACCTCCATGCCGTTGGGCATCGGGAGTTCGTCGAGGAGAACCTTGGGGGCGCCGCCGGCCGGGTTCAGTTCCATGAGGCGGCCACCGACCCGGCACTCGTTCACGAACAGCCGGTCCTGGTGGATCGTGATGCCGTTGGCGCCGGGCAGGTCGTCGCGCAGCAGACGGGTGCTGCCGTCGGCGCCGCGGATGCTGACGCGCCCGTCGTAGTACTCGGTGATGTACATGTCGCCGCGGCTGTCGAACGCGACGTCGTCGGGGGCGACGATGTCGCTGCCCTTGGGGCTGATCGTTTCGAGCGCGCCGGTAACGGGGTCGAATGCGCTGATCTGGCTGCCTGCGACCTGTGCGACGTAGATGCGGCCGTCCGGGCCGCTGCGGAGACCGTTCGCGCCGAAGAGCCGGCTCGGCGGTGTGAGTCGTTCCAGTCCCCATCCCTCGATGAGACTTGTCGATGTTCCGGTGTAGCGCGCCCCTGATGTCAAGGTGGGGTCCCCTCCCGTGATGAGAACCTGATTCTCCGAAGTGTGGAACTCGGTAGTGCGTTTCGTGTGAGGCTTGTCGCGACGGTGCGCTGCGTATCCAGGTTGAGTGACGCAGGCCACTTTCATCGAGGGTGAGTGTAGACACGAGACTGCGAGCTTTACAAGTATTACTATCTTTATAAGGATAGCCAAAAGGGAAGGGTTGCCGTGCCGGGTGCACGCGGTCCGTCGGACCCGGTCACGTTGCGGGACAGTTGATTACGTGTCGAAAACACACGAAACTCCGGATGCGGGATCCGCAACCGGAGTGTCTCGACTGGGGGATCGGATCCGGGGGACTAGATCCGGGGACGCTGACCGGCCTGCCGGGCCATCGCGGACGACGCGTTCACGACGCCGTCGTCGAAGCGGTCGAGCAGGAGTGCCTGCGTCGCGGCCAGGTGCGCGCGGGCGATGCGTTCGGCCTCGTCGTCGCGGCCGGCGGCGATCTCGTCGACGATCCGGCGATGGACGCGCACCGCGTCTTCGGCCTCCTTCTCGGACGGGTACTCGCCGCGGCGGGTGAGCACCTCGGCCCAGGCCATCTCCTGCGCGGACCACAGCGCCACCAGGCTGCTGACGACGTACCGCATGGTGACGTTCGGCGTGAACGAGACCACCAGATCGTGGAATTCGCGCGCGATCCGGGTGAATGCGACGCCGTCGTCGACCACCTCGGCGCACGCGTTCACGTTCGCTTCGAGGGTCGGAACGATCACCTCGGCGCGGTCGGGGCGGCGGGCGAGTTCGGCCGCGCACATCGGTTCGAGTTTCTGCAGGCCGGCGGCGAGATCGCCGAGGGTGACGCGAGCGCCCTGGAGTGCCAGGCCCAGGTGGTAGGCGGCGGAGAACTCGTCCGGCCGGTGCACCTCGGCGCCGCCGACGTTGCCGCGACGCACCGTGACCAGGCCCTCGGTCTCGAGGATGCGCAGTGCCTCCCGGATCGAGGGGTAACTGACGCCGAAATCCTTGACCAGCTGGTCCTGCGTGGGCAGTCGGTAGCTGTCGTCCGAGAGGATGTGGTCGCGAAGCTCGGCGGCGACCGTTTCCGCTATGCGCCGCTGGGGAACTCGGCCGCGCCGCGGGGTCGTCACGAAGTGCGCCTTTCATCCATGCGCGTCAGTCTATCCGTAGGTCGAGTCATACTTCCAATTATTGACAGTCTTATAACATCAAGCATTGCTATCCTTATTAGGATTGACGTAGTGTCCGCTCATGGACTTCACGATGGGTGGAGAAGCTCCGGAGTTGCGGCGCGAACTTCGCAGGCTGGTGCAGGACCACGTCCCCGAGCACTTCCTCGGAGCATTCACCGACGATCCGGCCGATCTCGAAGCGGCACAAGCGTTCTGCCGGCTTCTCGCCGACCGCGGTCTGCTGTGCGCGGCCTGGCCGGAGGAGTTCGGCGGCCGTGGAGCCACGATCTGGGAACAGACCGTCGTCCGAGAGGAGATGTGGGCGCATCACGAACCGCGGGGCGCGCAGTACATGGGCGTGAACTGGGTCGGGCCCACCATCATGCGGCACGGAACCCCCCACCAGCAGGAAAGACACCTGCCGCCCATCGCGCGCGGCGAGGTGATCTGGTGTCAGGGCTTCAGCGAACCCGAGGCCGGCTCCGATCTCGCGTCGCTGCGCACCGCGGCCCGCCGAGACGGCGACGGCTGGCTGATTTCGGGCCAGAAGATCTGGACGTCCTACGCGACCATGGCGCAATGGTGTTTCCTGCTGGCCCGAACGTCGACCGGGGAGCGGAAACAGCAGGGGCTCACGGTCTTTCTCGTTCCCATGTCCGCACCGGGAATCGAGGTCCGGCCCATCCGGTCCATGCTCGGACCGCACCACCTCAACGAGGTCTTCTTCGACGACGTGCGCGTCACCGAGGCCGACGTGCTCGGCGAGGTCGACAACGGCTGGTCCGTCGTGCAGGAGGTCCTGTCCTACGAGCGGGTCGGAATCGCCCGGTATGCGCGCTGTGAGCGGCTGCTGCAGGCCGCGCCCTCGGTGCTCGGCGACCGCTGGGACGACGTTCCCGCCGAACTGAAGGCTCGCTGGGCGCGCATGCTCACCCACTGCCGGCGCGCGCGGCTGCTCGCGTATCGCGTGGTGTCACTGCAGGAGACCGGCACCGTCCACCCCGGCGACGCCGCGGCCTACCGGATCGCGGTCACCACCCTCGATCAGAGCAGCGCCGAGGTGCTCACCGAGATCGCCGTGTATGCAACACCCCCTGACGACAGCGCGGAAGAATTCGACAATGCGACGGCCCTGTGGTTCCGCCGGGCGGTGGAGGACCACTGGCGGTACTCCCAGGCGGCGACCGTCGCGTCGGGCAGCATCGAGATGCAGCGCATTCTTCTCGCCCGAGCACTCCTGGCGGCATCATGAACATCGAATTGAACCCGGAAGCAACGGACTACGGGAAGGAGGCGCTGCGGGCGCTCGAAGCGGCCGGAGGCGACGAACTCGTCCGGCGCGTCGAGGACGACCCGACGCTCCGGCAGGACATCGTCGCGCCCGTCCTCGCCGAACTCGGCGCGTGGGATCTCGATCCGCGCGGCGACGCCGACGAACTCGAGGCGGCCGCCGCGCTGTGCCGCAGCTTCGGCTACTGGGCGGTGCCCTATCCGGTCGCCGAACGCCTGTCCCGTCCGGCAGATCTCGACGTCGACGGACTCGTCGTCGTCGCCGACTCGGATCCCAAGGCCCCCACCGCGAACCTCGATCTGCGTTGGGCCGCAGTCGCACTCGACGGACAGCGCAGCCGTGCGATCGCGCGCCCGCCGAGCACGCCGCCCCGCATGTCCGCGTTCGCGGCACAGCTCGATCTGCAGCCGATCGACGACGACGGCCTCGGCGATCTCGCCCTCGCGCTGACTCTGCCGTGCTGGACGCTGCTCGGAATGCTCGATCGGGCAATGGATCTCACGCGATCCCACATCCTGCTCCGGGAACAGTTCGGTGCGCCGCTCGCACACCTGCAGGGCGTGCAGTTCCAGCTCACCGAGGCCGAGGTCGAACGCAGCGGGCTCGATGTGCTCGCCAAGTACACGCTGTGGAGCGTCCAGGCAGGCAACGCCGAGGCACTCGACGACGCGCTCGCGTTGCGGCTCGCGGCCGTCGAGGCGGCACAGGTCGTGTTCCGCATCGCCCACCAGCTGCACGGGGCCGGTGGCTTCTGCGACGAGACGACGGTGTCGTGGATCTCCCGCTACAGCATCCCCTTGCGGCGCATCCCGTGGGGCCCGTCCGGCACGCTCGACGCCCTGACCCGCACCGTCGGCCGGCGGGGCCTGACCGGCCTGTTCAGTCCGACCGCCGAGGCGGCGCTGCTGTGAACGGCAACCTCCCCGACGTGCTCACCGTCGAATCCGATGGACCCGTCCGGATCGTCACCGTCAGCCGCCCCGACGAACTCAACGCCGTGAACAAGGAACTGCACTGGGCGCTGGCGAACGTGTGGCGCCGGCTCGCGGCGGACCGGGATGCCGCCGTCGTCGTGCTCACCGGTGCGGGCCGGGCGTTCAGCGCCGGCGGCGACCTCGACTGGATCACGTCGTTCCTCGACGACCCGGTCGCGCGCGACGAGAGTATCCGCGAGGGCGCCGAGATCGTCGAGGAACTGCTGCGATTCCCGTTGCCGGTGATCGCCGCCGTCAACGGTCCCGCGGTCGGGCTCGGGGCCAGCATCGCCGTGCTGTGCGACATCGTGCTCATGTCCGAGCGCGCATACCTGGCCGACCCACACGTCGCCGTCGGGCTGGTCGCCGGTGACGGCGGCGCAGCCTTCTGGCCGCTGCTCACCCCGATCCTGCGGTCGCGGGAGTACCTGTACACCGGCGACCGCATCCCCGCTGCCACCGCCGTCGAGCTCGGCCTCGCCAGCCGCGTCACCGCCCCCGACGACCTGCTTCCCGAGGCCCGGCTGCTCGCGGCGCGGCTCGCCGCGCAGCCGCCGCAGGCCTTGCAGGGCACCAAGCGCATCGTCAACATGTACCTGTCCCAGGCGCTGGCGGGGCCGATGCAGGCCGGCTTCGCCGCGGAGGTCCACACGATGCAGACGCCGGAGCATCGGGACCGCCTCCTGGCGTTACGGGAGAACACCGACCGGCAGACCGACAGACGGAAGGAGCCCGCGAGATGAGCCCGGCACCGCCCGCGCTCGACGAGTTCCGCACCGAGGTACGCGCGTGGTGCCGCGATCACGTTCCCACACAGTGGCGTTCGGCGCAGACCGGTGCCTCCGACGACGAGTTCGTCGCCTTCCAGAAGGAATGGTTCCGGACACTGCGCGACGCCGGATACGCCGTGCCGCACTGGCCGAAGGAATGGGGCGGCGGCATGTCCGTCGCCGAACAGGTGGTCCTCTACCAGGAACTGGCCGCACACGACGCTCCGCGGCTCGTGCTGCCGTTCGTCTCCATCCACCACGCGGCCTCCACGCTGCTCGCCGCCGGCACCGACGAACAATGCCGGCGTCACCTGCCCGCGATCCTCGACGGCGAGATCTGGTGCCAGGGCTTCTCCGAACCCGGTGCCGGATCCGACATGGCAGCACTCGCGACGACGGCCCGTAGGGACGGTGACACCTACGTCGTCGACGGGCAGAAACTGTGGGCGAGCGGCGCAGTGCACGCGGACTGGTGCCTGCTGCTGGCCCGCACCGACCCTCACGCGCCGAAACGGCGCGGCATCTCCTACTTCCTGATGGACATGCGCACGTCCGGCGTCGAGGTCCGGCCGATCCGGCAGGCCACCGGCGAATCGCACTTCTGCGAGATCTTCCTCGACGGCGTCGTGGTACCCGAGGCCAACCGCGTCGGGCCGGAGAACGAGGGGTGGAAGGTCGCGCAGGAAACCCTCGGCGCCGAGCGCGGCATGACGATGCTCGAACTCGCGGAACGGCTCGGCACCGGCGGATTCCGCCGGCTCGTCGAACTGTGCGCACGACCCCGGCCCGACGGGAGCGTACCGCTGGACGATTCGGTCGTCGCCGACCGGCTCGCCGCACTCGAAACCGAGATCACCGGACTGCGCGCGCTCTGCGCCGATTTCGTCGCCGACGACCGGCCCGGGCCCGCGGACGCGTCCATCGTCAAGCTGTACTACAGCGAACTGCTCCAGCGCACCAACGATTTCGGTGCAGACGTCGCCGGTCTCGCCGCCCAGACCGAATTGCGCAAACCGCTGTCGAGCAGCTGGGAATCGGGCCCGTGGGTCCTTGATTTCATCGGCTCGTGGGAATGGACGATCCCCGGAGGTACCAGCGAGATCCAGCGCACCATCATCGGTGAACGCGCACTGGGCCTGCCGCACGAACCGAGGAGCGCGACATGACCGGCACCCTCGATCTCACCGAGTTCCACGACGAACTCGGAGCCGTCGCACGGAGCGTGCTCGCCGCCGCGGACCCGGACAGCGCACCGTCCTGGAGTCGCGTCGCCGACTCGGGATGGCTCGGACTCGAGGCAGGCGAGGAATTCGGCGGTGCCGGAGCAGGATTCGCCGAGACGGCCGTCGTTCTGCGTGAATACGGACGGGCCGCAGCCCGGGGACCACTTCCCGCCGTCGCTGCCCTCGCGGTGCCGGCCCTCGGACTCGTCGCCCCCGGTCCGGCGCAGGACCGGCTGCTGCGCGAGGCCGTTGCAGGTGCGACCGTCCCGGTCGTCGTGCTCGGCGGCGGGACTTTCGGGGTGACGCCGTTTCGCCTCGACTCCGGCGTGGAGGGGCCGGTGCTGCGCGGGGAGGCCTCGTTCGTGCTCGACGCGCCCGGCGCCGACCGGCTGCTCGTGCCGGCGACGAGACCCGACGGCACCGTCGTCCTCGTCGACGTGGATCCCGGCGCCGGTGGTGTCGAGGTCACGGGCCAACCGGTGCTCGATGCCACCCGTTCCTTCGGCAGGGTGGTCGCGGAGGGGACCGTGGTCGCCGACGACGCCGTTCACCCGTTCCACGGTGGCGAGTCCGCCCTGCGGCATCTGGCCGACCGGGCGGCCGTCGCGGTCGCGTGCGACAGCCTCGGCCTCGCCGAAGCCATGCTCGACACCACCGTCGCGTATGTCGGGGTACGCGAGCAGTTCGGACGAAAGATCGGCTCGTTCCAGGCCGTCAAGCACGCGTGTGCCGACATGCTCGTCTCGATCAGCGTGTCCCGGCGCCTCGTCGACGCCGCGGTGCGGAACGTCGCGCAGGACGCACCGGACGCAGGGGTGTCGGTTTCGATGGCGAAGTCGCACGTGTGCGCCGCGGCTGTCGACATCGCAGGCAAGGCAATGCAATTGCACGGCGGCATGGGCTACACGTGGGAGAGCGGCATCCACGTGTACCTCAAACGCGCGACGCTGAACCGGTCGCTGTTCGGGTCGCCCACCGAGCACCGCCGTCGGCTGGCGCGGCGCTACGCGCCCGGTGTGCCTTTGTGGCGGCCCTGACCGCCACAACGGCACACCGGGCGTCAGCCCTGCAGCCGTGCGACCGCGAGCTTGCGGACCTCGTCGGTCTTGATCTTCGCGCTGCCGGTCAGCGAGATCTCGCCCTCGTCGAAGAACAGCACATGGCGCGGGACCTTGTAGCTCGCCAGCTGTTCCCGGAGGTGACTGCGGATCTTCTTCGCCTCGAGGTTCGCGTCGGCGTGCGGCACGATGCACGCGACGACGACTTCGCCGAGCGTCTCGTGCGGTACCCCGACGGTGCGGGCGACCTTGACTCCCGGGAGACCGATCAGTGCCTCGTCGACCTCGAGCGGGGAGACGTTCGCGCCACCGGTCTTGATGATGTCGTTGAGCCGGCCCTCCCAGAACAGCCGGCCCTCGTCGTCGAGGAGCCCACCGTCGCCGGTGTGGAAGAAGCCGTCGGCGTCGAGCGTGTCGGACAACGGGATTCCGAGGTAACCGAGCATCAATGTCGGCCCCTTGACGCAGATCTCACCGCTGGCCCCGACGGGGACCGGGACGCCGGACAGCGGTTCGACGACCTTCACGGTGACACCCGGCAACGGCACCCCGCTGCTGCCGGCGGTCACCTCGTCGGGAGTGTTCGCCGGGTAGGCCGTCGAGATCGTGAATGTCTCGGTGTTGCCGTAGGCGTGGCCGGGTTCGCGGTAGTCGACCGACACCGAGGGATGTCGCGCGATCGGAGTGCTGTTGTCCACGAACCGCATCGCACTCAGGTCCGTCTCCGCCCAGTTCGGAGCGGCTTCGAGTTGCGCCCACTGGTGCGGCCACGCGACCGGGAAGTTCACCCGCTCGCGTTCCATGAGATCGAGCGCTTCGGCGGCGTCGAACACCGATTGCAGGACGAGCGAGCCGCCTTTCGACAGGGTCGCGCCGAGCGCCATCCCGAAATTGCCCGACCAGAAGAAGCCGTTCGCCGACCAGCAGCGCACGTCGTCCGCGGGCTCGAAGCCGTACATCCGCCCGAACCGCCACGACTGGATGCTCACCCCCCGGTGGGCACTGAGGATGCCTTTCGGTTTGCTCGTCGTGCCCGAGGAGAAGAACAGGACGGCGGTGTCGCTCGGCCTGACCGCAGTGGCGGTCGCGTCGACGAGTCGCCTGGGCACGTCTCGGCCTCGTGTGAGGAACGTGTCCCACGACTCGATCGCACCGTCGGGTGCCTCCCCGACCGTGGCGAGGTACCGCAGGTGCGGGTAGCGCGCCGACCGCAGATCGCCGGGGGAGGACCGGCCGATCTCCGGTTCGAGTTCGACGAGCGCCTCGGCCAGGTCCCGGTTCGCGACGGTGCGTTCGAACAGCAGCACCGAGATCCCGGAGGTCTCGATGAGGAAGTCGAGTTCGGCGGGGGCCGAGAACGTGCTCAGCGCGACCGCGACACCGCCGGCGAGCGACGCGCCGAAGGTCGCCGCGAGCCACTCGGGCCGGTTGGTCATCAACACCCCGACCCGGCCGTCCTTCCCGATCCCCAACGCGCGCAATGCTTTCGCAACCTCGATCGCGCGTTCCCAGAGTTCGGAGTAGCTCCAGCGGGTGACGGCGCCGGCTTCGTGCATCACGAGGGCCTCACGGTCGGCGTACGCCGTGGTGACCTCGCGCAGGAAGCCGGGCAGCGTCAACGTCCCGAGGCCGGGCTCCTCGGCGAGTGGTGGTCCCGAGACGATCGAAAGCGGTTGTGCCGATACAGCATTCTCTACGGTCGTCATGTCTGCCCTCGTGTGCTCGATGCGTTCAGTACGGCAGTTCGATCTCGGCGGTGCAGTCGACCAGGACGGCGGAATCCTGGTTGGTCAGGCGCAGTTTCACCTGGACGAGGGGCACGCCCCACGGGGTGTCGGTCTGCTTGTCGATCACCTCGGCGTCGAAGTAGGTGACATCACCCTCGAACGCGGGACCGCGGAAGTCGGCCTTGGTGTGACGGACCATGCCCTCGTTGCCGGCCCAGTAGGACAGGTAGTCGGTGCACCATGCGCCCATCGTCGCGCCGTAGCCGTAGGCGCGGGCCATTCCGACCTCACTGGCCTTGTCTGCGTCGATGTGCCCACGCGACGGGCCGACGTAGAGCCCGTCCCGCTTGCGTGGATCGATCCGGGCGCCGTCCTCGTCGAAGCCGAATCCTTCGACCCAGCCGGGATCCTGGTTGATCCACGGATCTTCGAGACCTTCCGGCGCGGTCCAGTGGAAGGTGCCCCAGATGTTGAACAGGAACGCTCGGTATTCGGTGGTGAACGTCGCGATGCTGTGCGGGCCGATCACGCGCCGCGGCAGGGTGTCGCCGACCTTGACCTCGTCGAAATGCGGCGAGACACCGAGCCTGTTGGACAGGATCCACTCGTGGCGCAGCGATTCGATCTCGGTGAGTTCCTCGGCGGTCCACCGCTTGATCTCCCCGAGCTGGTTCTCGTACATGCCGCGCTTGGTCGCCTCGGACGACAGGTAGCGGATCGCGGTGGACCGCTCCTTCGCGACGAGCGCACCGTGCTGATTGCGATGGACGGTGTCGCCACGCGAGAACATCGTCGGACCGGCGAACTTGGTCTCCACCACCTTGTAGTCGTGGAAACGACGATCCTGGAAGAGCTTGTCACCGGGGCGGACCGGTGTGCAGTAGAACCACCATTCCTCGCCTCCGAAGATCAGGTGGCTGCCGGGAATGCGGCCCACGCAGGCGGGTTGCGCGCCGTGGCCGTAGTCGAGAGCCACCGCGATCGACTGCGGTGCGACGATGCCGCCGAAGCGCGATTCGCGCGCGAACTCCTCGTCCCAGTGGAGCGGGTTCGGATAGTCCATGGCCATCACCCAGCGCCGGATGTCGGAGCCGCTGCACGGGTCCCACAGCTGGCCGCCGCCGACGGGCTTGCCGACGCGATGATCGACGTCGGACAGGTCGAGTTCGGTGACCTCGGCCGGATTCGATTTCTTGCTCACGTCTACTCCTCGATCATCGATTGACGTCGACGACGATGCGACCGCGCACGGTGCCGTCCATGAGCTTTTCGGCGGCACCGATCGCTTCCTCCAGCCCGATCTCGTGGGTGATCGCGTCCAGCGCGCTCGCGTCGAGATCTCGGGCCAGCCGTTCCCACGCGGCGGTGCGCCGGGGGTGCGGGGCCATCACGCTGTCGATGCCGAGGAGCGAGACGCCGCGCAGGATGAAGGGTGCGACCGAGGCCGGGAAATCCATGCCCTGGGCGAGACCGCACGCTGCGACCGCGCCGCCGTAACGGGTCTGGGCGCACGCATTGGCGAGGGTGTGGCTACCCGCGGTGTCGACGACGCCGGCCCAGTGTTCCTTCTGCAGCGGTTTGCCGGCCGCGGACAGTTCGGCCCGATCGAGGACGTTCCTCGCACCCAGCGAGGTGAGATACTCTGCCTCCGAAGTTTTTCCGGTCGCCGCAGTGACGGAGAATCCGGCCTTGGCGAGCAGGGCGATGGCGACGCTGCCGACGCCGCCGGTCGCGCCCGTCACCAGGATGTCGCCCTGGTCGGGGGTGACACCGAAGTCGACGAGAGCGTCGACGCACAGGCTCGCGGTGTAGCCGGCGGTCCCGATCGCCATGGCCTGCCGCGTGGTGAACGCATCGGGCAGCGGGACCAGCCAGTCGCCGTCGATCCGGGCGCGTTGTGCCAGTCCGCCCCAATGGGTTTCGCCGACGCCCCAGCCGTTGAGCACCACGCGGTCACCCTCCGACCACCGCTCGTGCGAACTGCCGGCGACGACGCCTGCGATATCGATCCCGGGCACCATGGGGAACCTGCGCACGACCGGGGACCTACCGGTGATGGCGAGAGCGTCCTTGAAATTGAGGGTCGAGTACTCCACATCGACGGTGACGTTCCCGTCGGGCAGGTCGGTGTCCTCCAGGATCTTGCGCGTCACCGTCTGTCCGGTTTCGTCCTTCTCGATCACCAAAGCGGAAAACATGGTCGAAGCAATTCCTTCCTCGAGCCGTCGAGCGATATCGGACGTGCATTCGTCGGACCGGGCGCCGTGTGCGGAAGCGGTGTCGCCGAGGCCTGTGCAGCGGACATTACTTCAATCCTTGTAAGGATGACAATGCTATGAATCATAGGGGCCGGCCTCAGCGTGCGGTCCAGCCACCGTCGACGACGATCGTCTGTCCGGTGACGTAGCCGCCGGCGTCGCCGGCGAGCCACACGACCGCACCGACGATGTCGTCCGCGGTGCCCTCCTTCGGGAGCGGCGTGTTGCGGCGCAGATACTCGGTGGCCCGTTCGCTCTCGTAGAGCGGACCGGTGATCTCGCTGCGGAAGAAGCCGGGCGCCACGGTGTTCACCCGGATCGAGTGCCGTGCCCACTGCACCGCGAGTTCGGAGGTCAGACCCGACAGGCCGAGCTTGCTCGCGGCATAGGACGCCTGCGGGATGCCCGGGACCCCCACCCGGCCGCTGATGGACGAGATGTTGACGATCGATCCGCGACCGGCCGCCCGCATGTACGGAAACACGTCCTGCGCGAGCCGGAACGGCGCGAGCAGGTTCAGATCGAGCGTGCGCCGCATCGCGCCGAGCGGCTCCGACTCGGCGCGTTCCTCGGTGAACATGCTCCCCGCGGCGTTCACCAGGATCTCCGGGGGTCCGAGGTGCTCGAGCACCGCCGGTACGACCTCGGCGACCCGGTCCAGGTCGGACAGGTCGCAGGCCACGGGCAGTCCGTCGATCCGCTGTGCCAGGTCGGCGAGCCGGTCGCGGCGCCGTGCGACGAGCGCGACCTTCGCGCCCAGCGACGCCAGGGCCTCGGCGACGGCTGCACCCAGACCGGACGACGCCCCGGTCACGATCGCGACCCGTCCATCCAGGTCGAACATCCTCGCGGCGGCGTCACCGATGGGCGCCACAGGGCTCTCCTCTCGACAGGGGCTCGATCCTCGCACGGATCGGACGGCTGCGCCGGGACTATGCACGCCCGGCATCGCGGCGTTCGGTGACACGCTGTTCGGTGACACTGTGGGCGGCGACGAATTCGGCGAGGCCGGCGCGCTGGATCTTGCCCATCGCATTGACCGGCAGCGCGTCGACGCGGGTCCAGATCTCCGGAACCTTGTACGACGCGAGCGCGCGTCGGCACAGCGCGGTGATCGCGTCGAAATCCGGTTCGGGACGGTCACTCTCGACGACCGCCGCGACACGCTGGCCGAGGCGGTCGTCGGGGATGGGGTACACGGCGGCCTTGGTGATGTCCGGGTGGGTGGCGAGCACGCGTTCGACCTCGAGGGGGTAGACGTTGGCGCCGCCGCGGATGATGACGAGTTTCTTGCGGTCGAGGACGGTCAGCCATCCCTCGCCGTCGACGGTTCCGACGTCGCCGGTGGGGATCGGGCCGGGCTCGGGTGGTCGGATGCGCCCGTTCTCCCAGTAGCCGAGCATCGGCGTCCACGCGTTCGCCCACGGGCCCTCACCGGTGCCGGCGAGTTTCAGTTCGCCGAGTTCGCCGTCGGGGAGCCGACGGCCGTCGTCGTCGTATGCGGCGACGTCGTATTGCGGTAGGACCCGTCCGCTGGTCCCGGGGCGCCATTCGTCATCGGCCGGATCGATGGACACGACCGTCGGCGCCTCCGTCAGCCCGTAGGTGACGCGGGGAACCAGCCCGTGCGTCTCGGCGAAGGCGCGGCGCAGTGCGTCGGGGGTGTCGCCGCCGCCGCTCCACACCTCGCGCAGCGACCCGAGGTCGATGTCCGGGCGGCGGGCCAGGTCGAACAACTGTGCCGGAGCGCCGTTCCACACCGTGACCTTCCGGGTGGTGATCCATTCGGCGACACCGTCGAGGTCGCGGCGGTTCATCACGACCGCGCATCCTCCGGCCTGCGCGGTGAGAAGCGTGGACAGGACCATCAGATTCAGGATCGTCAGCGGGAAGCTGTCGCCCTTGCGCAGATCCGGTCCCCAGCCGCGGGTGGCGACGAGCGTCGCGCCGGGCAGCAGCAGATTGCGGTGGCTGTGCACGACCACCTTCGGGCTTCCGGAAGTGCCGCTGGTGAAGGCGATTCCGGCGGGGGAGTCCGGCTCGACGTCGACCGGGGGCGCGTCGTCGGTGTGGGTCAGCAGGTCCGACCACCGGTCGGGGCGCACGCACTCGGGGGTGTCCAGCGCGCAGTGGTCCCCGGCGAGCACGACCGTCGGCGCGCACAGGTCGAACAGGTTCCGCTGCTCGGCTTCCGTGAGCGCCTCGCCGATTCCCGCCCAGATCGCGCCGATGCGCACGGCGCCGTGGAACGCCGCGACGATGTCGAGGTCGTTGGGCAGGCACGCGGCGACACGGTCGCCGGGGCGGACGCCCAGTGACCACAGGGCGCCGGCCGCGCGTCGCGCCTGTTCGTCGAGTTCCGCGTAGGTCCACACGCCCGACGCGGCGTCGATGGCGGGCGCGTCCGGTCGCTCGGCGAGTGCGGTGTCGAGGACGAAGTTGACGGTGGTGTGCCTTTGTGGCGGCCCCGGGCGCCACAAAGGCACACGGGCGCGGTCGCCGGAATTCGTTTCCACCCCATAGTCATACCACTATCCTTGTAAGGATTCACCTGATAATGTGACGCCGCCCGGGAGGGATTCGAAAGTGCGTCACCGATCCGACAGAACGCAGTGAGGGTGAGCAGGATGGAACACACAGGTCCGCTGTCCGGCGTGCGGGTCGTCGACCTGACGGCCATGGTGATGGGCCCGTACTGCACGCAGATCATGGCGGACATGGGTGCCGAGGTGATCAAGATCGAACCGCCTGCCGGGGACAACACCCGCTACATCTCCGCCGGACCCGAACCGGGCATGAGTGGGGTCTTCGTCAACGTGAACCGCGGCAAGCGCAGCGTCGTGCTGGACCTGCGTGCCGACGAGGACCGGGCGGTGCTGCGCGAACTCGTCACCGGCGCCGACGTGTTCATCCATTCGATGCGCGCGAAGGCGATCGCGAAACTCGGATTCGGTTACGACGACGTCTCCGCGCTGAACCCGGCGATCGTCTACACCAACTGCTACGGATACGGCCGCGGCGGATCCGACGCCGACCTCACCGCCTACGACGACACGATCCAGGCCGAATGCGGACTGCTCTCCGCCCAGGAACAACTCACCGGTGACGCCGGCTATGTCGGCACCATCATCGCCGACAAGGTGGCTGGCCTGACCGCCGTGTACGCCACGGTGATGGCGCTGTTCCACCGGGAACGGACCGGCGAGGGCCAGGAGGTCGAGGTCGCCATGTTCGAGACCATGGCGTCGTTCATGCTCGTCGAACACGCCAACGGTGCGATGTTCCACCCCGCCGTGGGGCCGGCGGTCTACCCCCGCGCGGTCGCCCCCAACCGCAGGCCGTACCGGACCGAGGACGGCCGGATCTCGGCACTGGTGTACAACGACAAACAGTGGACCGCGTTCGTCGAAGCCGTCAAACCACATTGGGCCGGACCGCATTACGCGACGCTCGAGCAACGAGCCCGCGACATCGACACCGTCTACGCGCGCCTCGGGGAGACCTTCCTCGAACGGACCACCGCCGAGTGGCTCGACCTCCTGCGCAGCCTCGACATCCCCGCTGCGCCGGTCCGCAGCCTCGACGAACTGTTCGACAACGATCACCTCGACGACGTCGGCTTCTTCCAGGAGGTCGAGACCCCGTACGGCAACGTCCGATTCCCCGGGCCCCCGACGTGGCTGTCACGAACACCCGGCCGCGTCGCCGGAGCTGCACCCCGGCTCGGGGAACACACCCGCGAAGTGCTCGACGAACTGCACGCCGCCGGCGCGCGAGCGAACGGCACCGAGTCGTGATCGGGTCGAGTTCCCACCGCGGAACATGCACGCCCACCGTGGATCTGGCCGAGTATCTGCGGCCCGGAGATCACATCGTCATCGGGCAGGCGTGCGGTGAACCGACCACCCTGATCGAAGCGTTGATCGAGCAGGGCCGCGACATCGGCGGACTCACGGTGTTCGTCGCCACGAGTTTCTCCGGGATCTTCACACCCGGCCGGACCGGCAGTTTCGCGATGTCGAGCATGGGCGCGATCGGCGCGCTGCGGGCGCTGAGCAAGGCCCACGAACTCGATGTGATTCCCTGCCACGTCAGCCGGATCGGACCGATGATCGAAGCCGGAACCATCCGGTGCGACGTCGCATTCGTCCAGGTCGCTCCCGCGGACGCGGACGGATACCACAGCTTCGGTCTCGTCAGCGACTACGTCCAGTCCGCCGTCGCGACGGCCCGGGTGGTGGTCGCCGAGATCAACGACCGGGTTCCCGTCACCCTCGGCGAATCTCTCCCGTCCTCGAAAATCGATTGCGCGGTGCATGTTTCGCGGTCGCCGGTCGAGGTCCCGCCGGCGGCGATCGGGGAGGTCGACGCGGCCATCGCGCACCACGCCGCCGCCTACATCGGGGACGGATCGGTCATCCAGACCGGCGTCGGCGCCGTGCCGGACGCGATCCTGCGGCTCCTGCACGACCGAGTTGATCTCGGTGTGCATTCCGGGATGATCGGCGACGGGCTCGTCGATCTCATCGAATCGGGTGTGATCACCAACGCGCGCAAGCGAATCGACCGGGGCGTCTCGATCACCGGAGCGCTGATCGGAACCGCGCGGCTCTACGGATTCGCCCATCGCAACCCGCAGATCCGCATGTGCACCACGGCCTACACGCACGACGCGGGCGTCCTCGCGCAACTCGACGATCTCGTCACGATCAACTCGGCGATGGAGGTCGATCTGACCGGGCAGGTCAATGCCGAACAGAGTGGTGCGTCGTATTTCGGCGGCACCGGCGGGCAGGTCGACTTCGTGCGGGCCGGCGCGCGGTCGCCCGGTGGACACGCGATCACGGCACTACCCGCGACCGCGAAGGGCGGCACGGTCAGCCGGATCACCGCGGCACTGTCCGGGCCGGTGACCACCGCGCGCTCCGACGTGGACGTCGTCGTCACCGAATTCGGCGCGGCGGAACTGCGGGGCCGCACCCTGCGTGAACGCGCGCGGCGGCTGGTCGCGATCGCGCACCCGGCCTTCCGGGAGGACCTGGAACGGCAGGCCCACATCATCGAGCAGCGAGGTTTCTAGTGAGCGAGGACCGGCGGATGAGCGAGGCCGTACTGTTCGATGCCCGCGACGACGGCATCGCAGTCGTCACGCTGAACCGGCCCGAGACCCGCAACTGCCTGACCGCGGAGATCCGCCGGGGGCTCTACGACGCGTGGGAGCGCTTCGAGCACGACCCGGACCTGCGCGTGGCGGTTCTGACCGGGGCGGGGGAGAAGGCGTTCTGTGCGGGTGGTGACCTGAAGGAAATGGTCGAGATCGGCATGCGGGTGCCGCCGCGCGATCTGATTCCTGTCCCGTACGACACCGTCGAACTGTCGAAGCCGACGATCGCCGCGGTCAACGGTGCCGCGTTCGCAGGCGGCTGGCTGATTGCCCAGAGCTGCGACCTGTGCGTGGCGAGCACGACCGCGACCTTCGCCGTCACCGAGGTCAAGGTGGGCCGCAGTTCCCCGTGGGCGTCGCCGCTGATCCACATGATTCCGCAGCGCATCATGATGGAGATCCTGCTCACCGGAAAGCCGATCACCGCGCAGCGCGCGTACGAGATCGGCCTGGTCAACAGAATTGCCGAACCCGCCGAGTTGCTCGCGTCGGCGCTCGAGCTGGCCGGGGACATCCTCGCCGGGGCACCGCTGTCGGTCCGCGCCGCGCGTGAGACCGTGATGATCTCCACGGAGATGGGACGGTCCGCTGCGTTGCGGGCGGCCCGGCACGCGTCGGAATCCTGCTACAACAGTCACGACGCGCAGGAGGGGCCGCGCGCGTTCGCCGAGAAGCGGGCTCCACAGTGGCGGGGCCGCTGATTCCGGTGTGACGTGGGTACTCACTGCCGACCGGAGTATTGAGGCTCCGGTTCCGTCCCCGGGCCGGTCGCGGACGTGACAGCCTGAATGCAGCGGCCGAGAACGCTGGCCGGGGCAGGAGTGACGATGACCTCATCCCCATCCCGCGTTGCCGACCCCGCCGCCGAAGGTTCGGGTCCGACCATCGGGGTGGAGGAGGAATTCGTCCTCGCCGATCCCGAGACCGGGGCACCGTGGCTCGACAACGTCGCCGTCGCCGCCGCCGGGCGCGAACTCGGCATCGACCTGCAACTGGAACTGTCCCGATGCCAGATCGAAACCGCCACCCCGGTGTGCACGAGCATCGAACAGTTGCGGACGCAACTGCGGCGGACGAGATCTCGTGCCGCCGCGGCCGCCGCGTGCGCGGGCGCGGTGCTGCTGGCCACCGCGGTTCCACCGGCCGGTCCACCGCCGCGCCTGATCACCGACCAGGAGCGATATCACAGCCTGCTCGGGAACTTCGGGCTGCTCGGCGAGCAGGTCATCTGTGGCTGTCACGTCCACGTCGCCATCCCCGACCGGGACGCCGGGGTGCGGGTCAGCAATCATCTGCGGCCCTGGTTGCCGGTCCTGCTGGCGCTGACCGCGAACTCGCCCATCGCGGCCGGGCGCGACACCGGATACGCCAGTTGGCGTCATGTGTTGTGGACGCGGTGGCCCAATGCCGGGCCGCCGCCCGTCTTCGAATCCGCGGAGCACTACGACACGGTGATCGCGACCATGCTCGAGCGCGAGGTCATCCTCGACAAGGCGATGCTCTACTGGGACATGCGCCTGTCGGCGCATCTGCCCACGATCGAGATCCGTATCGGCGACACCCAGGCCACCGTGGACGAGGCGGTCCTGCTCGCGACCCTGGTGCGCGGCCTGGTCGTCACGGCACTCGATTCCACCCGGCAGGGAGAGGAACTCGACGTGGAGCCGGAGGTTCTGCGCGCCGCATACTGGCGAGCTTCGCGGGACGGCGTCACAGGGCGCGCGGTCGACACCGTCTCCGGGCAGCTCGTGCATGCCGCGCACCCGATCTTCCGACTCCTCGAGCATGTTCGGCCCGCTCTCGAACGCACCGGCGACTATTGCGCCGCCCGGGAGGCCGTGCAGCGCATCCTGGCCACCGGGAACGGCGCCGCCCGGCAGCGAGCGACCCTCGAGGCCGGCACGCTCGCCGACGTCGTCCGGCTCGTGACCTGCGCTCCCGAACCGGACATGTCGTAAAAAACGTGTCGGATCCTGCTGGTAACTCTGGATCGACGCGGAAGTTCCGGTGCGTGTTCGGCGCCGGCGCCGCGACCGGTCACGATCACACTCGGGGGAGTAGTTGGAATCTTCGATCACACGGGCGGCGCAGCGGATCGCGACGGTCGCGCACGCCGGTCAGGTCGACAAGGCCGGGCGCCCGTACATCACGCATCCGGCCCGAGTCGCGGCCCGGGTGGCCGGCGACGATCACGCTGTCGCGGTTGCCTGGCTGCACGACGTCGTCGAGGACACGACGGTGACGCTCGCGGACCTCGGGGAACAGTTCCCGCCAGAGGTCGTCGCTGCGGTCGACGCGTTGACCCGCCGGGGCGGTGAGGAACCGGACGAGTATTACGCACGGGTGCGCCGGGTCCCGCTGGCGTTGACGGTCAAGCTCGCGGATCTCGCGGACAACAGCGACCCGGAGCGACTGGCCAGTCTGGACGATGCGACCCGTGAACGACTGGCGGCGAAATACGCTCACGCGCGCGCCGAGCTGACATCCTGCGGTTGACCCGTCCGTGGAGACGCGTCGGGCCCGCCCGGAACTTCCGGACGGGCCCGACGAAATCTGTGCGGCTCTATCGCGGGCGGCGGCGCCGGATGGCGTCGACCACGAGGATGAGCACGAGGAGCACGGCGAAACCGATGAGGTACAGGTCCTCGACGTGACCGGCGTGGTTGCCGATGAGCATGAACAGCAGGAAGATCGCCCCGATGATGCCCATGGTGCGGTACAGCTTGGGAGCTTCACCGCTCCAACCCCACTCCGCCGAGGGCACCTCGGCCGTGTCGACCTTGGTGGACTGCAACTCGGTACCGGCCACGGTTGTTCCTCCTGCTCGAAAGATCGCGCTGTTGGGCTAATCGTGACATACGACCGCCTGTCGTATGAAGTGGGGGCGGTGCCCGCGCGTCGCCGGTGGTCGCGACCGATTCAGGGACACCTCAGGTGCATCAGGAACAATGGTCGCGTGGTCGACACTCAATCCCGCTCCCGCACCCGCGTCCTGCTGCTCGGCAGCACCGGATCGATCGGCACCCAGGCGCTCGAGGTCATCGACGCCAACCCCGACAAGTTCGAGGTAGTCGGCCTCGCCGCGGGCGGCGGCAACCTCGAGCTGCTCGCCGAGCAGATCCGCGCGACGGGTGTCACCGACGTCGCGGTCGCGAACCCGGACGCCGCGGCGCGGCTGGAGTTGCCCGGGGTGACGGTCCGCAGCGGCCCGTCCGCCGTCACGGAGCTCGTGCGCGAGACGGAAGCGGATGTCGTTCTCAATGCGCTCGTCGGCTCGCTCGGTCTCGAGCCGACGCTCGCGGCCCTCGCGACGGGCGCGCGGCTCGCGCTCGCGAACAAGGAGTCACTCGTGGCCGGGGGCGCGCTCGTCACCGCCGCGGCCGCGCCCGGTCAGATCGTGCCCGTCGACTCGGAGCATTCGGCGCTGGCGCAGTGCCTGCGCGGCGGCTCCGCGGCCGAGGTCGCGCGTCTGGTGCTCACGGCCTCGGGTGGCCCGTTCCGCGGGTGGAGCGCCGAGCAGCTCGAGGACGTCACGCCCGAGCAAGCCGGTGCGCATCCGACCTGGTCGATGGGGCCGATGAACACCCTCAACTCGGCGACCCTGGTCAACAAGGGACTCGAGCTCATCGAGGCGCACCTGCTGTTCGGCATCGACTACGACCGCATCGACGTCACCGTGCACCCGCAGTCCATCGTGCATTCGATGGTGACGTTCGCCGACGGGTCGACGCTCGCGCAGGCGTCGCCGCCGTCGATGAAGCTGCCGATCGCGCTGGCCCTCGCGTGGCCGGACCGGGTGCCCGAGGCGGCTCCCGCTCTCGACTTCGCGACGGCGTCGACCTGGGAGTTCGAGCCCGTCGACAACGTCGTCTTCCCGGCGATCGAACTCGCCCGCGCCGCGGGACGCGCCGGCGGCAGCCTCACCGCCGTGTACAACGCGGCGAACGAGATCGCCGCAGAGGCGTTCCTGGCGGGTGCGCTGCCGTTCCCCGGCATCGTCCGCACCGTCGAGACAGTGCTGAACGACGCACACGAGTGGTCCGCAGAACCCGCTACCGTGGAAGACGTGCTCGCCGCCGACGGCTGGGCTCGGGACCGAGCCCGCGCGCTCGTGAAATAGGAGGAGCGGCTACAGATGATGTTCGTGCTGGGCGTGGTGCTCTTCGCCCTCGGCATCACCGCCTCCGTCGCGCTGCACGAGGCCGGTCACATGTGGACCGCGCAGAAGCTCGGCATGAAGGTGCGGCGGTACTACATCGGGTTCGGCCCGCGGATCTTCTCGTTCCGCCGCGGCGAGACCGAGTACGGCCTCAAGGCGCTGCCCGCAGGCGGATTCTGCGACATCGCCGGGATGACCGCGCTCGACGAGCTCGCACCCGACGAGTACGACCGCGCGATGTACAACCAGAAGACCTGGAAACGCCTGGTCGTCATGTCCGGCGGCATCGCGATGAATTTCCTGATCGGCATCGTGCTGGTCTACGCCCTCGCCGTGACGTCGGGTCTGCCGAACACGGACACCCGCGCCGTCGTCGGCACCGTCGGGTGCGCGGCTCCGACCCAGGCCGGCGCGGAAGGCGGCTACGCGCCCGCCGAATGCGAGGGCACCGGTCCGGCTCAGGCCGCGGGTATCCAACCGGGCGACGTCATCGTCGCGGTCGGCGACACCCGCGTCGAGACGTTCGGTCAACTGGTTCAGGCCACCCAGCCGCTGTCCGGCACGGTCGACTTCACGGTCGAACGCGGCGACGAGACCCTCACGTTCCCGGTCGCGATCCAGCAGGTGCAGCGCTGGGTGTACGAGAGCGACGACCCCGACGCCCAACCCGTCTCCCGGGAGGTCGGTGCCATCGGTGTCGGCGGGGAACCGCGCGTTCTCGAGTACACACCGGTGACGGCGGTCCCGGCGACGTTCGAGTTCACCGGATATCTCGCGGCCCGCACCGCCGAGGCGCTCGTGCAGTTGCCGTCGAAGGTGTCGGACCTGTGGACCGCGGTGACCGGCGGGGAACGGGCCGTCGACACGCCCGTCAGCGTCGTCGGCGCCAGCGTCATCGGCGGCCAGTTCGCGGAAGCCGGCATCTGGCAGTCTTTCGTGCTGCTGCTCGCGCAGCTGAACTTCTTCCTCGGCGCGTTCAACCTGCTGCCGCTCCTGCCGCTCGACGGCGGGCACATGGCGGTCGCGATCTACGAGCGCCTCCGCAACTGGGTGCGCAACCTGCGTGGTCTCGCCGACGGACCGCCGGTGGACTACATGAAGCTGCTTCCCCTCACCTACGTGGCCGTGGTCGTCGGCGGTGCCTACATGCTGCTGACGCTCACCGCGGACATCGTCAACCCCATCAAGCTGCTCTGACCTGCGCCGCTAGAATCGGCCGGTAGCAACGAAAGAAGGCGAAACGTGACCAGCCCCATCGGTTTGGGCATGCCCGAAGTACCTGCGGTCCTCGCACCGCGACGCAAGACCCGCCAGTTGATGGTCGGAAATGTCGGTGTCGGCAGCGACTATCCGGTGTCGGTGCAATCGATGTGCACCACCAAGACGCACGACGTCAACGCGACCCTCCAGCAGATCGCCGAACTCACCGCCTCCGGCTGCGACATCGTCCGTGTCGCGTGCCCGCGGCAGGAGGACGCCGACGCACTGGCGACCATCGCGAAGAAGAGCAAGATCCCGGTCATCGCCGACATCCACTTCCAGCCGCGATACATCTTCGCGGCGATCGACGCCGGTTGCGCCGCGGTGCGCGTCAACCCCGGCAACATCAAGGAGTTCGACGGCCGCGTCAAGGAGGTCGCGCAGGCGGCCGGGGACGCCGGCATCCCGATCCGGATCGGCGTCAACGCCGGTTCCCTCGACCCGCGGCTGCTGAAGAAGTACGGCAAGGCCACCCCCGAAGCGCTCGTCGAGTCCGCGCTGTGGGAGGCGAGCCTGTTCGAGGAACACGGCTTCGGCGACATCAAGATCTCCGTCAAGCACAACGACCCGGTCGTGATGGTCGAGGCGTACCGGCAGCTCGCCGCGCAGTGCGACTACCCGCTGCACCTCGGCGTCACGGAAGCCGGACCGGCCTTCCAGGGCACGATCAAGTCCGCGGTCGCGTTCGGTGCGCTGCTCTCGGAGGGCATCGGCGACACCATCCGCGTGTCGCTGTCCGCGCCGCCGGCCGAGGAGATCAAGGTCGGCACGCAGATCCTGCAGTCGCTGAATCTGCGTCCCCGCAAGCTCGAGATCGTCTCGTGCCCGTCGTGCGGCCGCGCTCAGGTCGACGTCTACACCCTGGCCAACGAGGTGTCCGCCGGTCTCGAGGGCATGGAGGTGCCGCTGCGCGTCGCCGTGATGGGCTGTGTCGTCAACGGTCCGGGCGAAGCGCGCGAAGCCGACCTCGGAGTCGCCTCCGGCAACGGCAAGGGACAGATCTTCGTCAAGGGGCAGGTCATCAAGACCGTCCCGGAGGCGCAGATCGTCGAAACCCTCATCGAGGAAGCGATGCGCATCGCCGAGGAGATGGAGGGCGACGCCGGCAGCGGCACACCCACCGTTTCGGTCGGCTGAACCTTCCGACACTCCCGATTCGGGAGTGGGTTTCCGTCGGGCCGTAGCTCATGGCAATCTGGTCGGTATCGGCAGTCGACAGGTGGTGGGCACGTGCTCAAGCTTCTTGGGGTCCGGTCGCTCGGTGGACGGGACACCGCCGCGGTGTTGCGCGTCCTCGCCCGAGACCCGGTGGCGACGTGCATGGTCACCGGCCGTGTCGAGGAGTACGGCATCGCCGGCCGCTCGGTCGGCGGTGAGATGTGGAGCCGCGGCGGGGCGGAGACCTCGCTGTGCTTCTCCGGAGCCAACCTGATCCCGCTGCTCGGGTCTCCCGACGACCTGCAGGCCTTCGCCGAACGTGCTGCCCGTGGACCGCGCCTGTGCTCGTCGGTCGTCGGCCGTGCCGAACTCGCCATGCCCATGTGGGAGCTGCTCGAGAACGCGTGGGGACCCGCCCGGGAGGTGCGCGCCGAACAGCCGCTGCTCGTCCTGGACCGCGAACCGCTCGTGACGCCCGACCCGCTCGTCCGCCGGGTGCGGCCCGAGGAGATCGACGCCTACCTGCCCGCCGCGGTGGCCATGTTCATCGAAGAGGTCGGCATCGACCCGCGTGCGGGCGACGGGGGAGTGAGCTACCGCCGTCGCGTCGCCAGCCTCATCGCGACCGGCCGCGCCTGGGCTCGGTTCGAGAACGGCGAGGTCGTGTTCAAGGCCGAGGTGGGATCGCAGTCGTCGACGGTCGGTCAGATCCAGGGCGTCTGGGTGAGCCCGGCCATGCGCAACGCCGGAATCGGATCGGCCGGCACCGCGGCGGTCGCCGCTGCGATCACCGCGGGCGGCAGGTTGCCGAGCCTGTACGTCAACAGCTTCAACATGCGGGCCCGCGCCGCGTACGCGCGTATCGGCTTCCGGCAGGTCGCCACGTTCTCCACCGTCCTGCTCGACTGAACGACTCCGCACAACGGAGACGCCCACCACGTCCGTTGCGCCTCCCCGATGTCCGGGCATCGGCCTCCTACGATGACGGGCGATGAAAGCCAGCTCAGTTCCCCGGGCGACCTCGCCCGCCCCCCGCCGTGTCCTCGTCCGGATCGTGGCGGCCTCGCTCGCCGCGGTCGCGGTCCTCGGCGGCGTCGTGGCCTGCACACCGAAACCCGCCGGACCCGAGTCGGCGGCCCAGGCATTCCTCTCGGCGTTCTCCGAGCAGGACTTCGCGACCGCCGCCGACCACACCGACCGGCCCCAGGACGCCGAGGCAGCTCTCGCCGAGACGTGGGACGGACTGCAGGCCGAATCGCTGATCGCCGAGACGACGGGCGTGCAGATCCACGGCGACGCCGCGACCGTCGACTACGCCTACGAGTGGCACCTGCCGAAGGACCGGATCTGGCAGTACACCGGGACGATGCAGATGGGACGCAGCGGCGACGACTGGATCGTGCGGTGGACCCGCTCGAACCTGCACCCGCAGCTCGGCGACCGCCAGACGATGCACCTGCGCACCAAGGCCGCGCCCCGGGCGCGCGTCAACGAACACTCGGGCGGGGACGTGCTGGTGCCCGGGACCGTGTACTCCATCTCGTTCGACGCGTCCGCGAACAGGGATGTCCTCGGTGCGGCCCGCGCTCTGTCCGCCGCTCTGACGCGGTTCGACACGTCCCTCACCGCCCAGTCCATCGCCGAATCCGCGACCGCGGCGAGCGGCCCGCTCGCCGTCATCCGGCTCGTCGCGGACGACTACGCGACCGTCTCCGACACGCTCGACGCCATCCCCGGCGTCGGCGTCGTCGAACAGGCCGATCTCGTCGCCACCGACCGCAACTTCGCCCCCGACCTGCTCGGCCAGATCAAGAAGACGGTGATCGACGAGGTCGACGGGGTCGCCGGTTGGAGTGTCGTCGTGACGAACCAGTACGGCGTCGACGTCGGTGTCCTCACGGAGACGGCTCCGCAGCCGGCGCCGTCGTTCTCCATCAGCCTGGACCGGCCGATCCAGCTGGCCGCACAGGCCGCCGTCGACGCCCGCGTCGAGCAGGCGATGACGGTCGTGATCGAGGCCTCCACCGGCGCGGTCCTCGCCGTCGCCCAGAACAAGGCCGCCGACCGGGACGGACCGGTCGCGATCGCGGGACACTACCCACCCGGATCCACGTTCAAGATCATCACGTCGGGTGCGGCGATCTCCAACGGTCTCGCCACCCCAGAAACGATGGTGCCGTGCCCGGGCCGGATCACCATCGGGGAACGCAGCGTCCCCAACTACAACGAGTTCGAACTCGGCACGGTGTCGATGGCGACGGCGTTCGCCCGCTCCTGCAACACGTCCTTCGCGAAGCTGGCCTCCGAGATGCCCGCCGATGCGCTCACGAACGCCGCCGCCGCATTCGGCATCGGACCCGAGTACGACGTCGTCGGGCTGCCGGTGTTCTCGGGATCGGTCCCGCCCGCGGAGAACGTCGTGCAGCGGGCCGAGGACGGATTCGGGCAGGGCAAGGTCGTCGTCAGCCCGTTCGCGATGGCGCTCGCCGCCGCGACCGTCGCGGCCGGCCGGACACCGGTCCCATATCTGATCAAGGGACGCGAAACGACGGTCGAGGGCGACCGCCCGGCGATCACCCCGGAGATGGTCGACGGGCTGCGCGGCATGATGCGGCTGGTGATCACCAGCGGCACCGCCGACCGCATCCGGGACCAGGGCGAGGTCTACGGCAAGACCGGTGAGGCCGAGGTCGAGGGCGGATCGCACGCGTGGTTCGTCGGCTACCGCGGGGACCTCGCGTTCGCCACGCTCGTCGTCCGGGGAGGCAGCTCCGACAACGCCGTCGCCGTCACCCGGGACATGTTCGCGGCGCTGCCGGAGGGCTACTGACCGCCCGGGCCTCGCGGCGGTTCACTTCTCGACCAGGTGTTCCGGGTCGATCGTGGGGCCGCGGCCACCCCTGCGCTTGGCCAGGAGCCAGGTGATCAGCCACAGCACGGCCCCGAGGCCGAGCAGGACCGCCGCGATCCGGTACTGCACCACGGGGCGGTCCACCAGCGGTGACACGAGGAAGATGCAGCTCGCGGCGCCGAGCACGGGGAGGACCGTCGGCGTCCGGAAGTGCGGGTGGTCGATCGGTCGGCGACGCAGCACCAGCACGCTGACGTTGACGATCGCGAAGACGATCAGCAACAACAGCGCGGTCGTGCCGCCCAGTTCCGGCACCTCGCCGACGAAGGTGACCAACCCGAACGCCAGCAGCGTCGTGAACACGATCGCGACATAGGGCGTGCGCCGCGTCGGGTGCACCCTGCCGAGCGCCGCGGGCAGCACGCCTTCGCGGGCGATCCCGTAGACCAGCCTGCTGGCCATGAGCATGTTGATCAGGGCCGTGTTCGCCACCGCGAACATGGTGATGAACGCGAAGATCCCCACCGGGAACGCCGGCGCACCCGCCTCGACCACCTTCAGCAGGGGAGTGTCCCCGGTGCCGAGTTCGACGGCCGGGACCAGCGCGATCGCGGTGACGGACACCAGCACGTAGATCAGGCCGGTGATCCCGAGTCCCAGGAGCAGCACCCGGGGGAAGATCCGGGTCGGGTTCTTGCACTCCTCGGCCATGTTCACCGAGTCCTCGAAACCGATCATCGCGAAGAACGCGAGTGCGGTGCCGGCGACGACCGCGCCGAAGACCGAGCGGTCGCCGGTGTCGACGTCGAGCACCCGCGAGAAGTCGCCCTCGCCGATCCCGAGCGCCCACATCCCGATCAGGATGATGATGAGCAGCCCGGACAGCTCCACACACGTGAGGACGATGTTCGTCTTGACGCTCTCACCGACGCCGCGCAGGTTGATCAGCGCCACCACCAGCATGAACGTCAGGCCCAACGCCGTGATGCCGATGCCCTCGCCGATATCGAGATCGAACGCCTCGACGAAGTTCGCGGAGAACGCCCGCGCCGCCGTCGACGCCGAGGTGATACCCGACGCCATGACCGTGAAGGTGACCATGTACGTCAGGAAGTGGATCCCGAAGGCCTTGTGCGTGTACAGCGCGGCGCCCGCGGCCTGCGGGTATTTGGTGACCAGTTCCAGGTAGCTGAACGCCGTGATCACCGCGACGACGAACGCGAGCACGAACGGCAGCCACACGGCGCCGCCCACCTCGTTCGCGACCCTGCCGGTCAGCGCGTAGATGCCGGTGCCGAGGATGTCGCCGACGATGAAGAGCAGCAGGAGTCCCGGCCCCATGACCCGTTTCAGCTGCGGAGACGAAGCCGTGTCCGACATAAGGAATCCTCTCCGGCCCGGAAACGGGACTGCTCAGGGCAGCAGCGACAGCCGCCGGGCGACGACGACCGCCTCGTGCCGGGTGTGCACGTCGAGCTTGCCCATCGCGCTGCGCAGATAGCTCTTCACGGTCTCCGGAGTCACCGAGAGGCGTTGCGCGATCTCGACGTTGGTGCAGCCCAGCGCCACGTGCGAGAGCACGTCGGTCTCGCGCGGGGACAGCACGATCGCGGTCGCCGGTGCCGGTGCCGGAGCGGTGGTGCCACCGCATGCCCCGGCGAGTCGGTCCGACAGCGCCCGCAACTGCTGCCGCAGACCGGAGTCGCCGACCGTCTGGGCGAGACTGCGCAGTTCGGCGTGCACTTCCCGGACTTCCGCCGTCGCCAGCGGATCGCGGTCCACGGGGCTCATCCGCGCCATCAGCGCGAGTCGCCTGTCGACCTCGTCACGCACCGTGATCTCGTCGGAGAGACGCCGCGCCGCTTGCACGAACGCGCCCACAGCGCGATCACCCAGCGGCGCACACTCGCGGATGGCCCCGTACAGCACCGCCCGCGCGGCCCCGCCGACGAGCACCGGCACCGCGAGGATCGAGCGCAGACCCTCGCCGAGCACCGGACGATCGAAGTGGTGGGTGATCGACGACGACCGCCCGTAGTCCGCGACCGTGAGCGGCTTGGCCCGGTCCACGACCAGTCCACCGAGCCCGGCCTTCGGCGGCACGATCACTCCCTCGAGCCCGTTGGTGCGGGTGCCGAGGAACTCGCTCAGCTGTAGATGGCCGCTGCGGACCTCCCCGGCGAACACGACGGAGACCTGCGCGTCGGCGGCAGTGCGTCGCAACTCGGCGCGCAGCGCGTCGCCGTCGCGGGGACGGAGGAGAGACGAGGGACCGGAAGCCGGCACGATCACCCACCCCTTTCCGGGGGTATCGAGAAGATTCTGTGACTCGGATCATAGAGGTGGCGGTACGTTCGGGTGACGCGCATCCCCGCGGCGTGCCGCCCAGACACCCCTGTGAATGCAGACAACCCTGTGAACGCTCGACGAGGAGGACGGATCGATGGCTGCCGATTTCGCTGCCCGTGTCCGCGAACTGCTGGACCGCTACGACACCGCGGACGGATGCGCTGCGAACCTTTTGTGCGACGACCATCCCGCCGACGCTGTCGCGTTCACCGTCGTCGAGTCCGATCTCTCCTCGACCGATCTGACGTACGGGTACCTGCGCGAGCAGTCGACCCGCTTCGCGGCCGCGCTGAACGACCTCGGTGTCGAGCCCGGGGACCATGTCGCGACGCTGATGGGCAAGTCCGCCGACCTGGTCGTCGCGCTGCTCGGCATCTGGCGGCGCGGCGCCGTGCACGTGCCGCTGTTCACCGCGTTCGCGCCGCCCGCCATCGCGTTCCGGCTGCAGGCCAGCGGCGCGAAGGTCGTCGTCTCCGACGCCGACCAGCTCGGCAAGCTGGCGCCCAGCGAGGACATCCCGGCCGACGCGCCGTGGCAGATCGTCGTCGCGGGGGACTCCGGTGACGCCGGGATCGGGCTGCACTTCGCGGACCTGCTCGCCGCCCACACCGGCGACGATCCGCGCGGTGCCGCGGTCGCCGTCGGTGGCTCCGGTGGCCTCGTGCAGCTGTTCACCTCCGGCACCACCGGGACCCCGAAGGGCGTGCCGGTTCCGGTGCGGGCGCTCGCCTCGTTCCACGCGTACATGGACTTCGGCCTCGACGTGCGCCCCGACGACGTGTTCTGGAACGCCGCGGACCCCGGCTGGGCGTACGGGCTGTACTACGCGCTGCTCGGTCCCATGGCCGCCGGCCGGCGCAGCATCCTGCTGCACGCCGGGTTCTCGCCGGCGCTGACCTGGCAGGTGATGGAGAAGTTCGGCGTCACCAACTTCGCCGCCGCACCCACGGTGTACCGCAGCCTGCGGGCCGACTCCGGCGAGGGACCGCAGATCCCGCTGCGCCGCGCGTCGTCGGCCGGTGAGCCGCTGACCCCGGACGTGCTGACCTGGTCCGAGCACAAGTTCGGTGTCGTCGTCCACGACCAGTACGGGCAGACCGAGCACGGCATGTTCGTCGTCAACGCGTGGGCCGACGGCCTGCGCGAGGACGTGCCGCCGCTCTCGATGGGCAAGCCGCTGCCGGGCTGGTCGGTGGCGGTGCTGAAGGAGGACAGCGACGAACTCGCGGACACGAACGAGGTCGGCCGCGTCGCGATCGACACCCAGGCCAGCCCGCTGCTGTGGTTCACCGGCTACGTCGACGCTCCGGAGAAGACCGCCGAACGCTTCAGCGAGGACGGCCGCTGGTACCTGACCGGCGACGCGGGCCGCGTCGACGAGAACGGCTTCTACTTCTTCTCCTCCCGCGACGACGACGTGATCATCATGGCGGGCTACCGGATCGGGCCGTTCGACGTGGAGAGCGTGCTCGTGATGCACGAGCAGGTGGTCGAGGCCGCGGTCGTCGGTCTGCCCGACGAGCTCCGCGGCGAGGTGCTCGAGGCGTTCGTGGTGCTGCGGGAGGGCGTCGAGGGCACCGACGAACTCGAGGCCGAGTTGCAGCAGCTGGTGAAGAAGAAGTTCGCCGCGCACGCCTACCCGCGGGCGGTGCACTTCGTGCCGCACCTGCCGAAGACCCCCAGCGGCAAGGTCCAGCGCTTCCTCCTCCGTCAGCGCTGACCCGCGTCCCGCGGGTGATGCCTCGGAGGCATCGCCCGCGGGACGGTGGGCATATTCTGGTCGTCATGTCTGTGCGCACAGCTCTCGTTCCCGGCACGCCCACCCCCATCCGTTCGGTTCCCAAGCTCATCGAACGACCCGAGTACGTGTGGAAGCCGACCGCCAAGGAAGGCAACGAGCCGTGGGTGCAGACCCCGGAGACCATCGAGAAGATGCGCGAGGCGTGCCGGATCGCCGCGCAGGCGCTCGCCGTGGCCGGCGAGGCCGTCGCCCCCGGTGTGACCACCGACGAACTCGACCGCATCGCACACGAGTACATGTGCGACCACGGCGCCTACCCGTCGACCCTCGGCTACCGGGGCTTCACCAAGTCCTGCTGCACGTCGCTCAACGAGGTGATCTGCCACGGCATCCCCGACTCGACGGTGATCGAGGACGGCGACATCGTCAACATCGACGTCACCGCCTACATCCACGGGGTGCACGGTGACACCAACGCGACGTTCCTGGCGGGTGACGTCTCGGAGGAGCACCGCCTGCTCGTCGAACGCACCCGTGAGGCGACCCGGCGGGCCATCAAGGCCGTCGCGCCCGGCCGCGCCCTGAACGTCATCGGCCGGGTCATCGAGGCGTACGCCAATCGGTTCGGATACGGCGTCGTCCGCGACTTCACCGGCCACGGCATCGGCGAGACCTTCCACAACGGCCTGGTCATCCTGCACTACGACCAGCCGTCCGTGGAGACGGTCATCGAGCCCGGCATGGTCTTCACCATCGAACCGATGATCAACCTGGGCACGCCCGACTACGAGATCTGGGACGACGGCTGGACGGTCGTCACCAAGGACCGCAAGTGGACCGCGCAGTTCGAGCACACCATCGTCGTCACCGACAGCGGATGCGAGATCCTGACACTGCCGTGACCGTGTGATCGCGTACCGTTCTGCGGCATGGAATCGACTGACGTGAGCACCGCGAGCGGCACCGTCCGGGTACGGATCGACGGACCAGAGAGCAGGCACACCGTGCTGCTGCTGCCGGGAGCGGGGGAGAGCGCCGACGTGTTCGACGCGGTGTGCGAACGCCTGCACAATTCCGACCTGCGGACGGTCGTCCCGGAAAGCATCGACAACCTCGATGCGGCCGGGATATTCGCGCTGCTCGACGAACTGAAACTGCCGTGGGTGCACCTGGCCGGCAGCGGTGCCGGCGCGGAACTCGCCTGGTCCGTCGCAGCCGGCAGATTCGGCCGGTTCGCGAGTCTCGTCGTCGCCGACCGCGGTCACCCGGCCGTTCCCGACGCCGACGGCACCGTGCGCGATGCGTCGGCCCCTGCAGCCGAGGTGCCCACCACCGTCGTGGTCGGCAGCGGCGCGCGGCGCGCCGAGGCCGACGCATCCATGCGCTACGTCACCGGGGAGTTCCGGGTCGTCGAACTCGACGGCATCGAGAACGTCCCGGCGCAGGCTCCGGCCGAGTTCGCCTCGGCGATCGCCCTGCGTACCGGCAGCTGGTAGCGGACACGGCGGCGCCGTCCCGGCCGGACGGCGCCGCCGACGCTGTCACAGTCCGAGCAGCGCGTTCTCCACGACCTCCGGCAACGCCGGATGGATCCAGTACTGGCCCGTCGCCATCTCCCGGGCGGTCAGACCGAAACTCATCGCCTGGATCAGCGGCTGGATCACCGTCGACGCCTGCGCACCCATGACGTGCGCGCCGAGCAGCAGACCGGTCGACCTGTCCGCGATCAGCTTGCAGATGCCCTCGGTGTCCTCCATCGCCCAGCCGTACGCGACGTCCCCGTAGTTCTGGATCTTCACGGAGATGTCGTATCCCTGCGCGCGGGCCTGCTCCTCGGTGAGCCCGACCTCGGCGATCTGGGGGTCGGTGAACACCGCCGCCGGCACGAACCGGTGATCGGTGCGCCGCAGCGCCGACGTGTCGTCGCCCCACGCATCCTGCAGCAGGTTGTGCTGCACCACCCGCATCTCGTGATTGGCGACGTGCTTGAGCTGATAGGGCGACGACACGTCGCCGAGCGCGAACACATCGCGCGCGGTGGTGCGCTGGAACTCGTCGACGACGATGCGGCCCTGCTCGTCCAGTTCCAGGCCCCCGGCGGCCGCGTCGAGCAGGTCGCCGTTGGGCTGCCGTCCCACCGCGACCAGCAGCGCGTCGCCCGCGACGACCGTGCCGTCGGAGAGCACGACCTCCACGCCGTCCCCGACCGGGCGGAACTCCTTGGCCGGATTCGACAGATGCACGTCCCACTTCTCCTGCGCGATCCGCGTGAACCGCTCGGCGATGTCCGTGTCGAGGTGACGCAGAAGCCGGCTGCTGCGCGCGAGGATCGAGACCCGCACCCCGAGCGCGGAGAACACGTGCGCGAACTCCATCGCGATGAACCCGGATCCGAGGATCACCATCGACTCGGGCAGCTTCGGCAGCCGCATCACGTCGTCGTTGGTGTGGTATTTGACGCCGCTGTCGAGGACCTCCTGCGGAACGATCGGGCGGGATCCGGCCGCGACGACGACCTGATCGGCGGTGATCGTCTCGCCCGTGCCGGTGTCGAGAGTGCGCTCGCCGACGAACCGCGCGTGCCCGCCGTACACCGTGACGTTCGCGCAGTCCTCGCGCCGGTACCGTTCACCGCCGGCCGCGATCGGGTCGATCCGCCCGAACACCCGGTCGACGATGTCGTTCCAGCGCACCCCGTCGACACTCGCGTCCACGCCGTATTTCGCCGCGGTGCGGACGGTGTGCGCGACCTCGGCCGCGTACACGTACATCTTCGTCGGGATGCAGCCGACGTTGAGGCAGGTGCCGCCGAAGGTGCCCTCCTCGAGGATCGCCACCTTCTTGCCGTCGTAGCGTTCGTCGAGGATCGAATTGCCCGATCCCGTGCCGATGATCGCGAGGTCGTAATGGGTCACGCGGGGTCTCCTGCGGTTCGTGTCCGCACGTTGCCGGCGGCCGTGCGGATGTCGGCGGTGTCGTCGTTGCTGTCGTGGTTGTCCAACCCCTCCAGCCACCGGTCCAATTCCCGGAACGCCGCGGCGAGCGGACCGGGGGTGGACAGGAACACGTCGTGGCGGGCTCCGTCGATGGGCACGATCGTGGTGCGGTCGCCCAGGCAACCCGCCCAGCGCGCGATCTGCCGCACGTCGAGGACCGCGTCGACGGTGTCGATCGCGGGGTCGTACTTCGGTGCGGACCGGCTCGCCGTGGACCGGAGGATCAGCGACGGCACCCCGATGTCGAGGCCGCGATGCAGCTGCGCGTGCCCGCGCCGGACCGCCCGTAGCCAGCCGAACGTGAGCGGGAATCCCGTCAGCGGCTTCCAGTCGAGGTTGTAGTTCCAGCCGCCGGT
>NZ_JADZGH010000220.1:3851-16903 GCF_015865005.1 Rhodococcus sp. CX | reverse complement strand
GTCGAGCTTCTTCAGTGGGATGACGTCCTTGGGCCGGATCCGCCCGAGGAGGTCGATCGCGAGGGTGCCGACGTTGCGCAGATAGGACGGTCCCTGCAGGTCGAACCAGGGGCTGTTGAGGACGACCCCGCGGATTCCGGCGCCCGCGGTACCGCCTGGACGCTTGTTCAGCCGGTCCAGCCACAACGGCAACACCAGCCCGCCCGTCGAATGCGCGACCAGCAGCACATCCCCGCCGGTCTCGGCCCGCACGATCCGCAACGCCTCCTCGAGCTCGGCGGCGTAGTACGAGAGGTCGGTGACGAAGTGCGGAGTGTGGCCCGGGGCGCGTGAACGGCCGCATTTGCGCAGGTCCAGCGCGAAGAACCGGTACCCCTGCGCCGCGAAGTGCTCAGCGAGGTGCTGCTGGAAGAAGTAGTCGGTGAACCCGTGCACGTAGAGCACCGCGCGGCGCGGAGCGTCGCCGGCGGGCTGATAGCGGACCAGGGTCGCGCTGATTTCACCTTCCCCGTCGGGATCGGTGCCGAGGGGGAGAACGAGCTGCTGATAGCCGTCACCGAGGATGTCGGGCTGCCAAGTAGTCACTATCACACTGTATTGGTGTTCATGCCGGATCGTGGTCGGGGCACAATTGGGGGGAAGGAAACGCCGAGCGACGTGCGGGTAACCTATTCGTCGCAGTCGGCGCGGCTGTGGTGGTTCCCAGATCCGGTTCGTGATCGAACGGAAGTGGAGCGGGACCACGGACGTGCACGGGACACCCTCGCGACGCGATCCCTGCGGATTCTGCGGCGCGTGCGAACAGACAAGGAAGTCGATCCTCCAGTGTCAGACAACGTGTTAGAGGCGAAGACCGATGTAGTGCTCATCGGCGCGGGCATCATGAGCGCTACCCTCGGTGCGCTGCTCCGCCAGTTGCAGCCCGACTGGTCGATCACCGCTTTCGAGCGGCTCGACGCCGCTGCCGCGGAGAGCAGCGACCCCTGGAACAACGCCGGTACCGGCCACTCCGCGCTGTGTGAGCTGAACTACACCCCGGCCAAGGCCGACGGCACCGTCGACATCACCAAGGCGATCAACGTCAACGAGCAGTTCCAGGTCTCGCGCCAGTTCTGGGCCTACGCCGTCGACAACGGGATCCTGTCCGACCCCAAGGACTTCATCAACCCGATTCCGCACGTCAGCTTCGTGCACGGCGCCGCCGACGTGAAGTACCTGCGCGCCCGCTACGACGCGCTGGCCGGCCACCCGCTGTTCGCGGGCATGGAGTACTCCGAGAGTCCCGAGCTGTTCTCCGAGCGTCTCCCGCTCATGGCCGCGGGCCGTGACTTCTCCGACCCGGTGGCCCTCAACTGGACCTCGACCGGTACGGACGTCGACTTCGGTGCCCTCACCAAGCAGCTCATCAACAACGTCGCCGCCTCCGGGGGCACGGTGTTCTTCGGTCACGAGGTGACCAACCTGTCGAAGCAGTCCGACGGCAGCTGGATCGTCAAGGTCCGCAACCGCCGGACGGGCGAGAGCCGCAAGGTCAACGCCAAGTTCGTCTTCGTCGGCGCCGGCGGCGGTGCCCTGCACCTGCTGCAGAAGTCGGGGATCAGCGAAGCCAAGGGCTTCGGCGGCTTCCCCGTCTCCGGTGCGTTCCTGCGCTGCACCAACCCCGACGTCATCGCGCAGCACAGCGCGAAGGTGTACGGCAAGGCCGCCGTGGGTGCGCCCCCGATGTCGGTTCCGCACCTCGACACCCGCGTCATCGGCGGCAAGCAGGGCCTGCTGTTCGGCCCCTACGCCGGCTGGTCGCCGAAGTTCCTCAAGCAGGGCGGCGTCCTGGACCTGCCGAAGTCGGTCAAGCCCAACAACATCATGTCGATGCTCGGCGTCGGCGCCACCGAACTCGGCCTGGTCAAGTACCTGGTCGGCGAGCTCACCCAGTCGCCCCGCGACCGGATCGTCACCCTCTCCGAGTTCGCGCCCAACGCCAAGCTCGAGGACTGGGAGCTGATCGTCGCCGGTCAGCGCGTCCAGGTCATCCGGCGCAAGGGCATCGGCGGTGTCCTCGAGTTCGGCACCGCCGTGGTCAGCGCCGATGACGGCACCATCGCCGGTCTGCTCGGTGCCTCCCCGGGCGCCTCGACCGCCGTGCCCGCGATGCTCGACGTTCTCGAACGCTGCTTCCCGAAGCAGTGGACCGGCTGGCAGGGCAAGCTTCACGAGATGGTGCCGTCCCTCGGCACGAAGCTGTCCGACGATCAGGCGCTGTTCGACAAGGTGTGGCAGTGGAGCACCAAGTCGCTGCAGCTCGACGTCACCTCCGTGGCGGAGACCACCGCCCCGATCGAGCCCGCGTCGGTCTGATCCGACCGTCACGACCCGACCCCGTCACAGGCCGGTCCGCACGCCGCGGACCGGCCTGTGTCACGAGGCCAACCAGAAGTGGGGAACCCGGTGCCTACCAATCCTGCAGACGAGTCGTCCACCAACGGGGCAGACGAGTCCAGCTACCTCGTCGGCCTGAATCTGTCCGGTCGCCGGGTCGTCGTGGTCGGCGGAGGTTCTGTCGCCCAGCGGCGGCTCGGACTGCTCGTCGCATCGGGTGCCGCGGTGCACGTCGTCACCCGTGAGGCGACGCCCGCCGTCGAGAGCATGGCCACCAAGGGCCACATCACCCTGGAACTGCGCGACTACCGCGACGGTGATCTCGAGGGCGCCTGGTACGCCATGGCCTGCACGAACGAGCCGGAGACGAACGCGGCGGTCGTCGCCGAAGCCGAACGCAACCGCATCTTCTGCGTGCGCGCCGACAACGCCCGCCGCGGCAGCGCCGTCACCCCGGCCACCGCGACCTACGACGGTCTGTCGATCGGTGTCCTCGCCGGCGGCGACCACCGCCGGTCCGCGGCGGTGCGCACCTCGATCCGGGAATCCCTCGCCGGGGGCGCCGCTGTCGCCGACACCGCGCCGGCCCCGGTCGGGGTCGCGCTCGTCGGCGGCGGCCCGGGCGACCCGGATCTGATCACCGTGCGCGGTCGCCGCCTGCTCGGTCGCGCCGACGTGGTCGTCGCCGACCACCTGGCCCCGCAGGAACTGCTCGACGAACTCGGCCCGCACGTCGAGGTCATCGACGCGTCGAAGCTGCCCTACGGCCGGGCGATGGCGCAGCAGGCCATCAACGAAACCCTGATCGACCGGGCCAAGGCCGGCAAGTTCGTCGTGCGCCTCAAGGGCGGCGACCCGTACGTCTTCGGCCGCGGCTTCGAGGAACTGCAGGCCTGTGCCGCCGCGGGCGTCCCGGTCACGGTCGTTCCCGGTATCACCAGCGCGATCGCGGTGCCGTCGGCGGCCGGCGTTCCCGTCACCCATCGCGGGGTCACGCACGAATTCGTGGTGGTCAGCGGACATGTCGCCCCCGACCATCCGGACTCGCTGACCGATTGGTCGGCACTTGCGAAGCTGCGCGGCACGCTGGTGCTGCTCATGGCGGTCGAACGTATCCAGCAGTTCGCCGACGCCCTGCTCGCCGGGGGCCGTCCCGCGGACACACCGGTCGTCGTCGTGCAGGAAGGCACGCGCCGTACCCAGCGCGTTCTGCGCGCCGAGCTGCAGACCGTCGCGGCGCGAGTGCGCGACGAGCAGATCCGGCCGCCCGCGATCATCGTGATCGGACCGGTCGCCGGTCTCACCGCGGATTCCGAGTGAATCGGATGCTGGGTAACGTCGACGCCGTGCCGGACCCCTCGAACGCCGCCCGTTCCGCGACCGCCCGGGCTCTCGGCGCGGCCATGCTCGTCCTGAGCGGGCTGCAGTTGATGGTCGTGCTCGACGGCACGGTCGCGAACCTGGCGCTCGCGCCGCTGCAGGCCGACCTGGGACTGTCCGACGCCGGCCGTAACTGGGTGCTCACCTCGTACGCGCTGGCGTTCGGTGGTCTGATGCTGCTCGGTGGCCGGCTGGGCGACAGCTTCGGCCGCAAACGCATGTTCGTCGCCGGGGTCGGCCTGTTCACCCTCGCGTCGTTGCTGTGTGGCCTCGCGACCGGCGAGGCCATGCTCATCGCGGCCCGCGCGTTGCAGGGCGTCGGCGCCGCAGTCGCGTCGCCGACCGCGCTCGCCCTGGTCGCGACGACGTTCGCGCCGGGCCCCGCCCGCAACCGCGCAATCGCGGTGTTCGCGGCGATGACCGGCGTCGGCTCGATCGCCGGACTGATCCTCGGCGGCGCGCTCACACAGGTGTCCTGGCGCTGGATCTTCCTCATCAACGTTCCCATCGGTGTGCTCATCGCCGTCGCCGCGACCCTGGTGCTGCGGGAAACCGCGACCGAGCGCCTCGCGCTCGACGTGCCCGGCGCGGTGCTGGCAACCCTCGGCTGCACCGGTGTGGTGTTCGGTCTGAGCGAGGGACCCGAGATGGGCTGGGGCAGCCCGGTCGTGATCGGGGCGCTCATCGGTGGTGTCGTGGTCCTCGGGCTGTTCCTGCTCGTGGAGCGGCGCGCCGAGAACCCGCTGCTGCCGTTCGTGCTGTTCCGTGACCGTGACCGGGTCGCCACTTTCGTGGCGATCTTCTTCGCGGGGTCGGTGATGTTCTCGCTGGCCGCGTTCGTGGCGCTGTTCGTGCAGGACATCCTCGGTTACACCCCGCTGCAGGCGGGTCTGGCGTTCGTGCCGTTCGCGTTCGGTCTCGGCGGTGCCGCAGCGGTCGCCTCGAAGCTCGTCGTCCGGGTGCAGCCGCGCTGGCTGGTGGTCGCGGGCGCGCTGATCATGAGTGTGAGCCTGCTGTTCGGCTCGACCATGGACGAGACGGTGCAGTACCTGCCGACCCTGTTCGTGCTGGTGCTCGTCGTCGGGTTCGGCGTCGGACTGGCGTCCGTGCCGCTGCCGCTGTGCGCGATCGCCGGGGTCGGTACCCACGAGATCGGGCCGCTGTCGGCGATCGCCCAGGTCGCGCAGACCCTCGGCGGTCCGATCGGCTTGGCCGTGATCGGGGCGATGGCCACGTCGCGGACCATGTCGCTGGGCGGGACGTCCGGTGCGGTCGCCGACATGACCGAGGCGCAGCTGTCCGCGCAGGGCGCCGGCTACATGTTCGCCCTGGTCGGCTGCGCCGTGTGCGCGGTGATCACCGGTATCGCCGCGCTGTTCATCCGGTTCAGCCCGCAGCAGGTCGCGCAGGCACAGGAAGCCGAGAAGGCCGCCCAGAACGCCTGAGGCGGGCCGCCGTCACGCCACGCGGGCCCGCTGCGGCTCCACCGCGGTGGAGGCCGGGATCGGCGCCTGCGGGCCCGTGGCGCGGCGGCGTCGGATTGCCTTCTCGGCCTCGATCACGATCGGCACGACGACCGACAGTCCGATGCACGCGAGCCACTGGCCACCGGTCAGCGAGGTCGTCATCAGCAGCCGCTGCAGGAAGTCGAGTTCGACGGCGAGCACGGTGATGACCGTCGGGATCGCCAGGATCTTCACGGCTCCCAGAATGGGCGCTGCCAGGCCCGTGTCCGGATCACGCCGCATCACCAGCCCACCGAGGATCGACCCGAACGACATGACCACGAACGCCATCGTCATGGGCACGTTCGCGACGGTCGAACTCATCTCACCGGGCGCCAGCAACAGCGCGGCCAGCGCGACCGCGAACTCGACGGCGCCGTAGAAGACCCACTGCCACACGGCGAGCGGATTGGTGATCGGCACGGCCGGGTCGCGCGGTGGCTTGTTCATCAGGTTCGGCGGTGCGGGGTCGTGCATGATCACGATGACCGGGAACAGGGTGATGAAGAAGTTCTGGAACAGCACCATCAGCGGCGTGAGCGCGACACCGTCGTTGATATCGAACACGCTCGCGACCAGGAACAACAGGATCAGCGAGAACAGTTTCGCCATCTGGCAGCGGATGAACGCGACGATCTTGTCGTAGATGCTGCGCCCGAGGCTGATCGCGGTCACCAGCGTCCCGAAGTTGTCGTCGGTGAGGATCATGTTCCCGGCCTGCTTCGTGACCTCGCTGCCCGACCCCATCGCGACACCCACGTCGGCCTGCTTGAGGGCTGCCGCGTCGTTGACGGCGTCGCCGGTCATCGCGACGATCGCGCCGCCACGCTGCATGAGTTCGGCCAGGCGCAGCTTGTCCTGCGGGGTGACCCGGCCGAAGACGTGAAGGTTCGGCAGCGCCGCGGCCAGTTCGTCGTCGGACAGCGCCTGCAGTTCCGGACCGCTGATCGCGCCCGGACCGAGGCCGAGTTCGGCACCGATCGCGGACGCGGTGATCGCATGGTCGCCGGTGATCATGCGCACCTCGATGCCCGCGGCGTGCGCGGTGCGCACGGCCTCCACGGCCTCGGGCCGCAGCGGATCGATGATGCCCACCATGCCGACGAACGTCAGGTCCTCGACGAACGACATCGGATCGGCGATCACCTCGCTCTCCCGGCCCGGCAGCAGGCGCGCCGCGAACGCCAGCACCCGCAGCCCCTTCTCCGACATGCTGCGGTTGGCCGCGAGGATCTCGTCGCGCATCACGTCCATCGGTTCCGGCCCGGTCTCGGTGAACGCCGTCGAGCAGCGTGCCAGCACCACGTCCGGCCCGCCCTTGACCAGTTCGACGAACGTGTCGCCGCCGTCCAGCGGCAGCCGGTGGAAGGTCGCCATGAACTTGTACGCCGAATCGAACGGCACCTCCGCGACGCGCGGGTAGGCGCGCCGGGTCTCCTCCGCGTCGACGCCGAGCTTCGCGGCCAGCACCACCAGCGCCGCCTCGGTGGGATCACCGACGACGACTCCGCTGTCGGACACGGTGGCGTCGCTGTCGAGGCACAGCCCGTACGCCAGCCGCGTGAAGTCGGGAACCTCCGCACCGGCGACGTGCCGCACCGCACCTGTCTTGGCGTAGCCCTCGCCCTCGACGGTGAACCAGCGCCCGTGGAAGTACAGCGACCGGACCGTCATCTGGTTCATGGTGAGGGTGCCGGTCTTGTCGGAGTTGATCGCGCTGGTCGCGCCGAGCGTCTCGACGTCGTTGAGGTTCTTGACGACGGCCTTTGCGTCGGCCAGTTGCTTGGCGCCGTACGACAGCATCGACTGCACGAACGTCGGCAGGCCTGTCGGGATGGCCGAGATGGCCATCGAGATGCCCAGCAGCAGAACCGTGGTGACGCTTTGGCCGCGCAGCAGCCCGATCACCACGATGACCGCGACCGCACCCCAGGCGACGATGCCCAGCACCTTGGTCAGCGAACCCAGTTCGCGCTGCAGCGGGGACTTCTTCGGAGCCACCGCCGACAGCATCGACGCGATGCGACCCATCTGGGTCTGCATCCCCGTCTCGGTCACCACCATCGTCGCGGTGCCGCGGGTGACCGAGGTGTTCTGGAACAGCATGTTGCTGCGGTCGCCGAGCGTCACGTCGGGGGAGTCGAGGGTCGTCACATCCTTCGCGACGGGAGCACTCTCCCCGGTCAGCGCCGCTTCCTGGGTCTCGAGCGTGGCGGAGACGAGGATCCGTCCGTCCGCCGGCACCAGATCGCCGGCCTCCAGGTTGACGATGTCGCCCGGTACGAGCTCGGTGGAGGGGATCGCGGCCAGGGTGCCGTTGCGGGTCACCCGGGCCTGCGGCACCTGCATCTTCGCCAGCGCATCCACGCTGGCCCGGGCCTTCAACTCCTGGCGGGTCCCCAGCACGACGTTGAGCACCACCAGGCCGGCGACCGTGAGCGCCACGGGAATCTGGCCGATGACCACGCTGACGACGACGACCGCCACCAGCATCACATTCATCGGATCGGTGAGCTGGAGAAGCGCGACAGCCCAGATCGACGGTGGGGGTTCGGAGGCGATGACGTTGGCGCCGTAGCGGGCGCGACGCTCCTCCACGGCGGCGCTGGTCAGCCCGGACGACTCGTCGGTCGACAGCGCCGCCACCACGTCCGCGGGGCTCAGGGCGTGCCACGCGCGCGCGTCGTCGGGGGAGTCGGGGGCCCGGGTGTCACCGGATACGGATCTTTGACCGAGCATGCTCGCGGACCTCCTCGTTCCGGTGCGGCGCATCGTCAGTAGGGTGTGGGAATCCAGTCGACGACCACGCCGGGATCGCGATAACCGCCCGGTTTCTGTCGTTCGGGCAGCGTGACGGCGGGAAGCTCCAGCGGCTCGTAGGGCACCCGGCTGAGCAGGTGGCTGATGATGTTGAGCCGGCCGCGTTTCTTGTCGTCGTTGATCGCGACGTGCCACGGCGACCATCCGGTGTGCGTGAGCCGGAACATCTCGTCGCGGGCCCGCGAGTAGTCGTACCAGCGGCTGTACGACTCGAGGTCCATCGGCGACAGCTTCCAGATCTTGCGCGGATCGTCGATGCGGCTCTGCAGCCGCAACGTCTGCTGCTCCTGGCTCACCTCGAGCCAGTACTTGATCAGGATGATCCCGGACTGCTGGATCGCGCGTTCGACCGCCGGGACGAGCTGCAGGAACTGGTCGGTCTGCTCCTGGGTGCAGAACCCCAGGACGGGCTCGACGCCGGCGCGGTTGTACCAGCTGCGGTCGAAGATGACGACCTCACCCGCCGCGGGCAGGTGCGGCATGTACCGCTGGAAGTACATCTGCGACTTCTCCCGCTCGGTCGGGGCGGGCAGCGCCACGACGCGGAAGACGCGGGGGCTCACGCGTTCCGTGATCGCCTTGATGACACCGCCTTTCCCCGCGGTGTCCCGGCCCTCGAACAGGATGCACACCTTCGCACCGGTTGATCTGACCCATTCCTGCATCGCGACGAGTTCGGCGTGCAGCGACTTCAGGTGCTGCCGGTACTCCTTGTTCTTCATCGGCGGTAGGTCGGGAGCGCCACCGGTCGGCGGTGGGCGCAGTTCACCCGTGTGGGTGCGGGAATCGGTCCCCGCCTCGTGCCCTGCCTTGCTTCCCTTGGACTTCTTCCCCATGGGCGCTCCCGGGTCGGCCGTCGAGACCAGAACTATACGGCAGGACCAGCGGTTTCGGCGGAAAACTCAGGTCAGCACGATCAGCTCGGTGGGCGACGCGACCTCGACCCGCAGACCGGCTTTCGCGGCCACCCGCGCCACGGACCTGACGTCGGACGGTTCCGCGCGGGTGAGTACCAGCGCCCGGGCCAGCAGACCCTTGTGGTGCTTGTTGAAGTGGCTCACGACCTTGCGGGTGCCGTCGGGCTGTTCGGTGAGCACGGTCGCGGTCACCGCGCCGGGCACCGGACCGAGCTGCTGGTAGACCCCCGACCGCAGGTCGACGACGAGATCGCCGGCGGCCTCGGCCACCAGCGCGTCGGTCAGTTCCGGTTTCCACAGCGCCTGAAGGGTGCCGAAGCCCGGCAGCTTGGAGCCGCCCGAGAGCCGGTAGGCGGGAATGGGATCGCCCGCGCGCACCGCACCGAACAGCGCCGACCCCATCGCGAGCCGTCGGTATGCCTTCTCGCGCTGCACCCGGGTGAACGACGACGCGTCGAGCGCATCGAACAGCACCCCGGTGTATCGCTCGAGCGCGGGCCGGGTCGCCGAGACCCACAGCTTGGCGTTGCGTTCGATCTCGTCGGCCTGGGTGGCGCCGAGACCGAGGGCCCGCATCGACGCTTCGCTGTCGGCGGCCAGATCCACCAGCGCCTGGACGAGCATCTCGCGCGTGTCGGTGAGCTGAGGCATCGACAGCTCGCCCAGATCGAGGGGCGCGCCGTTGCCGCCGTCGGACTTGGTTTCGGAAGGAGGCAGAAGCACCAGCACAACCGGTAACCGTACCGAGGCCGGTTCCGGGCCTGCGGGTAGGCTGCCACTCCGTGATCACCCGCATGTCGCATCTGTTTCTCCGCACGCTCCGCGACGACCCGGCCGATGCCGAGGTCGCCAGCCACAAACTGCTCGTTCGCGCAGGCTACGTGCGGCGCATCGCGCCGGGCGTCTACTCGTGGCTGCCGCTGGGCCTGAAGGTGCTGCGGCAGGTCGAGCGCGTCGTGCGCGAGGAGATGAACGCCATCGGCGCGCAGGAGATCTCGCTGCCGGCGCTGCTGCCGCGCGATCCCTACGAGACCACCAACCGGTGGACCGAGTACGGCGACGGCCTGTTCCGGCTGCAGGACCGCAAGGGCGGCGACTACCTGCTCGGACCCACCCACGAGGAGATGTTCGCGCTCACCGTCAAGGGCGAATACAACTCCTACAAGGACTTCCCGGTCACCCTGTACCAGATCCAGACGAAGTACCGCGACGAGGAACGACCCCGCGCCGGCATCCTGCGCGGCCGCGAATTCGTCATGAAGGACTCCTACAGCTTCGACCTCACCGACGAGGGGCTGACCCGGTCCTACCAGGCCCACCGCGACGCCTACGAGCGGATCTTCGCGCGGCTCGGTGTGAAGTACGTGATCGTCTCCGCGACGTCCGGGGCGATGGGCGGCAGCGCGTCGGAAGAGTTCCTCGCCGAGTCCGACGCCGGTGAGGACACCTACGTGCGCTGCCTCGAATCCGGCTACGCCGCGAACGTCGAGGCGGTGAAGACGCTCGCGCCGGAGCCGATCCCGTTCGACGGCCTGCCCGACGCCGTGGTGCACGACACCCCGGACACCCCGACGATCGAATCCCTCGTCGCCTCCGCCTCGCAAGTCCTCGGGCGTGAGGTCACCGCGGCCGAGACCCTCAAGAACATCCTCGTGAAGGTCCGGCAGCCGGGCGGCGATTGGGAACTGCTCGGCATCGGCATCCCCGGCGACCGGGAGGTCGACGACAAGCGCCTGGAAGCCTCGCTCGAACCCGCCGAGGTCGAGTTGCTCGGCGAGTCCGACTTCACCGCCAACCCCTTCCTCGTCAAGGGCTACATCGGCCCGAAGGCGTTGCTGGACAACGGTGTTCGCTACCTCGTCGACCCGCGCGTGGTGGACGGCACGAGCTGGATCACCGGCGCCGACGAAGAAGGAAAGCACGTCTTCGGGCTCGTCGCCGGCCGCGACTTCACCCCCGACGGCACCATCGAGGCTGCAGAGGTCCGCGACGGGGACCCGTCGCCGGACGGCGCCGGCCCGCTCGTCTCGGCGCGCGGCATCGAAATCGGCCACGTCTTCCAGCTCGGCCGCAAGTACACCGACGCGTTCGCGGTCGACGTCCTCGGCGAGAACGGCAAGCCGGTGCGCCCCACCATGGGCTCGTACGGCGTCGGCGTCTCCCGCCTGGTCGCGGTGATCGCCGAACAGCAGCACGACGACAAGGGCCTGCGCTGGCCTGCCGAGGTCGCGCCGTTCGGGGTGCACCTGGTCATCGCGAACAAGGACGACGCGGCCCGCGAGGGCGCCGAGGGCCTGTCCGCCGATCTCGACAAGGCGGGCGTCGAGGTTCTGCTCGACGACCGCAAGGCGTCGCCGGGTGTGAAGTTCAAGGACTCCGAACTGCTGGGTGTGCCGCTCGTCGTCGTCGTCGGACGCGGATGGGCCGAAGGCAACGTCGAGCTGCGTGACCGCTTCACCGGCGAATCCCGCGAAGTGCCGGTCGAGTCGGCGCTGCAGGAGATCCTCGCGGCCGTGCGCGGCTGATCCCTCTCCTTCGGCTCTCGCCTTCAGCCGAGCGAACGTACCGTTCGCTCGGCTGAAGGAGCGGAACGTACCGTTCGCTCGGCGGGCAGGGCAGACTCGGGTCATGACCGACGATCCGACGTGGCAGACGACCGACGCATATCTCACCGACACCCTCATCGGCCCGGACGACGCGCTCGACAGGGCCCTCGCCACGAACGCCGACCAGGGACTGCCGCCGATCGACGTGTCGGCGCCGCAGGGCAAGTTCCTGCACCTGCTCGCCCGGGCGATCGGCGCACGGAAGATCCTCGAGATCGGCACGCTCGGTGGGTACAGCACCATCTGGTTCGCGCGCGCCGTCGGCGAGGCAGGCCGCGTTGTCACCCTCGAATACGAACCGCACCACGCCGAGGTGGCGCGGGGGAATCTGGACCGCGCCGGGGTCGGTGACATCGTCGATATCCGGGTCGGTGCCGCGCTGGATTCACTGCCGGACCTCGGGTCCGAGGCCCCGTTCGACCTGGTGTTCATCGACGCCGACAAGGAGAACAACCCGCGCTACGTGCGTGCGGCTCTGGAACTGTCGCGCCCGGGCACCGTCATCGTCGTCGACAACGTGGTGCGCGGCGGATCGATCACGAACGCCGAACTCGACGACGAGCGCGTGCGGGCGAGCCGTGAGGTGCTCGAACTCATCGCCGCCGAACCGCGGCTCGACGGGACCGCCCTGCAGACGGTCGGCAGCAAGGGGTGGGACGGTTTCGCGCTGGCGCTCGTGACCGGCTGACGCCGCCCCGCCGGCCCCTGATCCGAGCGAATGTACCGCCCGTCTCCTCAGACCGACCGGATGTACCGCTCGCTCGGGAGAAGGCGGGCCGATCAGAACAGCGGGCCGCCCCCGAACACGCTGCGGTGCGACGGCGGCCGGCGGCCGTCGAGGTCGGTCAGGTCGTAGTCGCGGGCGAGTTCGGCGGTGACGAAGGTGTGCCCGCTGCGCTCGGCGAGTTCGGGGTCGTCGGTCAGCGCCGCGACGACGGAGCCGACGAACTCGGGCGACTCGGCGTCCGCGACCGGGAACCCCGCGATGTCGGTGAGGCCGCTCGCGACGATCTTCTCGGTGCGCACGATGCCCGGCCACAGCGACACCGCGTGCACATCGTGTTCGCGCAGTTCGTCGGCCATGTCGAAGGCCATCTTGTCGAGGCCGGCCTTGGAGATCCCGTACAGCACCGAATGCAGGCGGCTGCGGGTGCCGAACGACGAGATGTTGACGATCAGGCCGGTGCGTCGCGGCACCATCATGCGGGCCGCGGCGACCGATGCGACGTAGTGCGCGCGCAATCCGAGCCCGATCAGGCTGTCCCAGTCGTCGAGCGGTCGTTTCCAGAACGGGGTGTCGAACCCGCCGAATCCGCGTGGACCGGCCCACACGTTGTTGACCAGCAGGTCGAGCCGGCCCTCCTGGTCGTCGGCGACCTGCGCGAACACCTTCTCGATCGCCGCGTCGTCGCAGTGGTCGCACGTCAGCGCGTGCCCGCGACCGCCGC
>NZ_JADZGH010000220.1:0-3667 GCF_015865005.1 Rhodococcus sp. CX | reverse complement strand
GCACTTCCCAGGGCCAGGGCGATGCCCTTACCGACCCCGCGGGACGCGCCGGTGACCAGCGCGACGCGGGTCACGCCCCGGCCTCACGGCGTCGATCGGTGGTCGGATGAACGGTCTGTTCCGGTCGTGTCGTCGGCACGCTCACGACGGTAGAACACGTTTCTGTTCTTCGGCGGCGAATTCCGAACGACGGGACGATCAGGGCTGACCGGGCAGGGCGACGGTCGGGGGAGCGACACCCAGGTTCGCCCGCCACCGCGCGCCGCGCAGGGCCGTTTCGGTCAGCGCGTCGATCGCGAATCCGCGGGTGGACTCGGAGGTCGCCCGTTCGACGACGGACCGCCACGCGACCGCGACGTCCGTCTCGATCTGCACGGCGAGCTGCGCGGCACTGATCGGGTCGGTCACCGGGAACGGGACGGTGTAGCCGGGCGCGGCGACCGGGGGAGTGACGCTCGCGGCGGTGAGCGCGTCGATCGTGGCGTCGCGGCGCGCCCGATGTGCGGCGGTGTCCTCCGCCACCTCACCGCCGCGGGCCGGATTGGAGAACGCCGCGACGAGGCCGTACCCGAACACGGCGGCGTGTTCGGCGTTCACGGCGTCGACGAGGGCCTGCTGCTCGGCTCCGAGCTGGGGGGAACTCACGGCAGCAGCACCGCCGTCTCGGTCGCGCAGGCGGCACTGACGGACGCGAGCAGGCCCGCGCGGTAACCGCGCAGGGTACGGGCCAGATCCGCGGCGTCGCGCTGGGAACGGGTCAGCCGTTCGCGCAGCAGTTCCACGGTCGGAGTCTCGGCGGGCAGCGTCACGGTCGTCGAGGTGGCCGGGGACGTCGATGTGGCCCCCACCAGTCGTGCGACCTCCGCGTCGAGTGCGTCGGCGTGCGTCGTGCGTTCGGCGCCGATCGTCGCGAGCGCATCGGCCCGCTCGGGTGCCACGGCGACGAGGGCGCCGGCGAGAGCGGCGTCGGTGCGTGCGCGCTGGGCCTGGGCGATCAGCGGATCGGGCTCGCCGTCCTCGTCGGAGGGGGCTCCGCATCCCGTGACGGTGAACACGCCCGCGGTGCCGAGCGCGGCACCGGACCATCGCAGCAGTGTTCGTCGGGACACGGGTGGCAGGTGTGGTGACGTCGGCACCGGACCATGGTGCCAGTCCCGGCGAACCGATCCGGACGCCGGCCTGGTCACGGCACCCCGAAATGCGCGATACCCTTGATACCTGCCGGATCGATCCCCGCACCGGCCGCCTACCGCTGCGACCACAACTGAACGAGGAGCTTGCCGCCATGCCTGTGCCGCCACCGGAGAGGATTGTCGAGCTCGTCTCGGATCTGATCGAGCGTGAGGGTTACGACCTCGAGGACGTCGTCGTCACGGCGGCGGGCAAGCACAGCACGGTCCGGCTCATGGTCGACAGCGACGCAGGTCTCGGCCTCGACGAGGCGGCGCGCCTGAGTCATCTCGTGTCGGAGGCGTTCGACGCGGTGTCGGATTTCGGTGAGTCGCCGTACATGCTCGAGGTGACCAGTCCCGGTATCGGCCGCCCGCTGACGCAGGACCGGCACTGGCGGCGCGCGCAGGGCCGGAAGGCCCGGCTGGATCTGGGGACCGAGACGCTCGTCGGCCGTATCGGCGAACTCGTCGGCGACGAGATCCGCATCGTGGTCCCGGACCGCAACGGCCCGGCCGTCCGCGCGATCCCGCTGGCACAGGTGCGGTCGGCGACGGTCGAGGTGGAGTTCAACCCTCCCAACGCCCGGGAGCTCGAGCTCGCCGGTGGCCTGCCCGACGGCCGGGTGCGCGCGGGGGAACTCGACGAGAACGCGGTCGGGGCGGACGAAGACGGTAGTGACGAAGACGAAGTGAACGAGACGAAGGTGGACAAGTGAATATCGACATCACGGCGCTGAAGGCGCTCGAATCCGAGAAGAACATCCCGTTCGAGGCGCTGATCGAGACGATTTCGACCGCTCTGCTCACCGCCTACCGGCACGTGGACGGTCACCAGCCGCATGCCCGGATCGATCTGGACCGCAAGACCGGCATCGTGCGCGTGATGGCCGAGGAGTTCGACGCCGACGGCAACCTCGTCTCCGAATGGGACGACACTCCGGCGGACTTCGGCCGGATCGCCGCCACGACCGCGCGGCAGGTCATCATGCAGCGCATCCGTGACGCCGAGCACGAACAGCGTTTCGGCGAGTTCGTCACCCACGAGGGCGAGATCGTCGGCGGTGTCGTCCAGCGCGACACCCGCGCGAACGCGCGCGGCATGGTGGTCGTGCGGATCGGCGGCGACAACGGCGCCGAGGGCCTGATCCCGCCGGCCGAGCAGGTGCCGGGCGAAACGTACGAGCACGGCGATCGCATCAAGTGCTACGTCGTGGGCGTGGCGCGCGGCCAGCGTGGACCGCAGATCACCCTGTCGCGGACCCATCCGAACCTCGTCCGTCGGCTGTTCGCGCTCGAGGTTCCGGAGATCGCGGACGGATCCGTCGAGATCGTCGCGGTCGCCCGCGAGGCGGGGCACCGCTCGAAGATCGCGGTGCACTCGCGGGTACCCGGGCTGAACGCGAAGGGTGCGTGCATCGGCCCGATGGGTCAGCGCGTGCGCAACGTGATGCGCGAACTCGGCGAGGAGAAGATCGACATCATCGACTACGACGAGGATCCGGCGCGGTTCGTCGGCAACGCGCTGTCGCCGTCGAAGGTGGTTTCGGTCACGGTCGTCGACCCGGACGCGCGGGCCGCGCGTGTCGTCGTCCCCGACTTCCAGTTGTCCCTCGCGATCGGCAAGGAAGGGCAGAACGCCCGCCTGGCCGCGCGTCTGACCGGATGGCGGATCGACATCCGCAGCGACGCCGCAGCGGGTGATGATGGTCACTCGGGTGCCGCTTCGACAGGCAGGTAGAGGTGGAATGCGGGCTTCCGGACGAATCGGCGGTAGAGTGGTCGATGGTTCAGCATGAGCTGTCTTCGTCACGCGGCGAGCGCACCGGTCCGGTGCGTACCTGTCTCGGGTGTCGGCAGCGATCGCTGACTGCCGATCTGCTGAGGGTCGTGGCACGAGAAGTGGAGCCGAAACGCTTCGTTCTGGTCCCTGATCCCGGGCGCAGACTTCCCGGGCGGGGCGCGTGGTTGCATCCCGTTTCGGAGTGTCTGGGTCAGGCGGAGCGGCGTCGAGCATTCGGCAGAGCGCTGAGGGTGCCCGGAAATCCGGACACGTCGGCGCTCGATCAGCTGGTCGGGTCCGGCGACGGAATATCACTCGGCGTGGCACCGTTGTGAGATCGACAGCAGGGACACCAACGCAGTGACATCGAACTCTGAGAAGAACAGGCACGAACACTCATGAGCACACCGTGAAGCACCAGCGATGAACGTCCATCGGAGATAACCCGAGGTCGTGCGGGCAACCAGCCGCTCGACCTCATCAGTGAGGAGAGCAGTGGCAGGCAAGCCCCGCGTGCACGAGTTGGCGAAAGAACTCGATGTCACAAGCAAGGTCGTACTCGAAAGGCTCAAGGAGCTCGGCGAGTTCGTGAAGTCCGCGTCGTCGACGGTCGAAGCCCCCGTCGCACGTCGTCTGCGTGAATCGTTCGGCAAGACCACGGGCGAAGGCTCGTCGGCCGCCCCGACCCCCGGTCCCAAGCCGGGCGCACCGCGTC
>NZ_JADZGH010000219.1:6098-9622 GCF_015865005.1 Rhodococcus sp. CX | reverse complement strand
TCGAACCGACACTCGGCGGATTTTAAGTCCGCTGCCTCTGCCAATTGGGCTATGGGGGCGCTGCCGCGACCGGTCGGCCGGTCGCGGCACCGCCTCACACCCTAACCGGCGAGCTCGGCGACTTCGAGCGCGCGTACCGATTCGGCGACGGCCTCGGGATGGTCGATCCGGTCGAGGGCGACGATCTCGCCGGAGAATCGTGGACGTCCAGGAACGTCGCGGACCGGCACCGCCCGTTCGCGCCCCGCTATCGCACCACCGACATCGCGATCCCGTCGAGGATGTCGTGCTCGCTGACGACCAGCTCGGTGATCCCGGCGCGGGCACCGAACTCGTCGGCGAGCACCGTGGTGACGATCGCTCCCCCACCGATCACGTCGACCCGGCCCGGGTGCATCGGACCGTAGGCGGCGCGCTCGTCGTGGGTCTGCCCGAGCAGCGTCGAGCACACCTCGCGGAGCCGGTCGAACCCGACGGTCGACAGATGCACCTTCTCGGGGTCGTACTCCTCGAGACCGTGCGCGATCGCCGACAGCGTGGTCATCGTGCCGGCGACGCCGACCCACGTGTGGGCCTGCTCGACCGGCACGTGCGCGAGCGCCTCACCGATCTTCTCCCGCGCGACGACGCGGGCCTCGGCGATCTGCTCGGCCGTGGGCGGATCGTCGTGCAGGCACCGCTCGGTGAGCCGCACGCACCCGATGTCGGTGGAGTACGCGGCGTGCACGCCGTCGGCGTCGCCGAGCACGATCTCGGTGGAGCCGCCACCGAGATCGACGACGACGAAAGGTCCACGCGCGGAATCGAGTTCGCCGACCGCGCCGGTGAAGGACAGCCGGGCCTCCTCGTCACCGGAGATCACCTCGGCCTCGGCGCCGGGGATGACCGCGCCGAGCACCTCGCGGGTCATCGAGAAGAAGTCCTCGCGGTTGCCGGCGTCGCGGGTCGCGGACGTGGCGACCATCCGCACGGCGGTCGCTCCCGTTTCCCGGATCAGATCGGCGTACTCGGCGAGCGCGACGCGGGTGCGTTCGATGGCTTCGGGAGCGAGCATGCCGGTGGCGTCGACGCCCTGGCCGAGCCGCACGACCCGCATCAACCGGGTCACGTCGGTCAGTCGACCGTCGGGTCCGATGTCGGCGATCAGCAGGCGGATCGAGTTGGTCCCGCAATCGATCGCGGCGACACGGCTCATTCCGACTCCCCGCGCAGTTCGGCGTAGGTGGGCCAGTCCGCGGGAATCGCGGTGCCCCGCAAACCCGCGTCGGCCGCGAGGGCGACCGCCTCGTCCCCGAACGGGTTGACCCCCGGGCCCTTCGCGAGCGAATGCGCGATGAGCACGTGCAGGCACTTGACGCGGTCCGGCATGCCGCCGCCGGTGAAGTCGGTGCCGAGCGATTCGATCGCGTCGCGTTCGGCGAGATACGCCTCGTGGGCGCGGCGGTAGGCGGCGGCGAGCTCGGGGTCGGTGCCGAGACGCTCGGTCATCTCCCGCATCACCCCGGCCGATTCCTGCCGGCTCGCTTCCGCGGTCAGACGCGGATCGGTGAGGTAGTACAGCGTGGGAAAGGGCGTGCCGTCGGGCAGCTTCGGTGCAGTCTTGACCACTCCGGGTGCGCCGTCCGGGCAGCGGTAGGCGATGGCGAGGACGCCGCGCGGGGTGCGCCCGAGCTGGGCGGCGACGGCATCGAGGTCGGACTGTGCGACGGGATCGGTCACCCGGTCGGTTCTCCTGCTTCTGGGGGTGCCACGGGCATCTGCCGGGGCACCGGTTCGGGCTCGGGTTCGGGCGGCGGTTCGGACACCGATCGCCACAGGTCGCTGTACCACGCGCCGGTCGAGGGTCGTTCCTGGATCTTCTCCTCGTCGACCAGACGGCCGTCGCCGGGAAGCTGCACCTGGTAGGGGGTGTCGCCGGGCATCACGAATCGCAGCCGTTCCCGGGCCTGCGCCCGGATCCACGCCGGATCCTCGATGTGCGCCTTCTGCTCCCGCAGCGCGGCGATCTCCTGCTCGAGCGCGACGCGTTCGGCTTCGACGCGGTCCGCTTCGGCGCGCTGGCCGACGTAGGTGCGCAGCGGCATCGCGAGGGTCAGTGCCAGGCCGCACACGACGAGAGCGAGCACGACGGCACGGCCGGTGGACAGACCCAGGAAGGTGCGTTCGGTGCGGGTCTTGCGGACCTCGCGGGGCGCACCGACGCGTGTGGGCCGGGCCCGGTTGGCGGAACCCCGGCTGCGACCCGGCGCCGAGGTGACGGGATCTTCGCGTCCTGCCGGACGCGCACCCGCCGACTCGGCCACCGGGTCGGGCGACGTGGTAGATCCCGACGGACGGGATCGGCTGGGCCGCCGCGAACCCACCGCACCCTCGGAACGGGCGCGTCGGGCGCCGGGCCGGGATCTACCGCGTTGACTCATACCGCTCCGGTCACGCCTCGGGGTTGAAGCGCGGGAACGCCAGCTCACCCGCGTAGCGGGCGGCGTCGCCGAGGGACTCCTCGATACGCAGCAGCTGGTTGTACTTCGCGACGCGCTCGGAGCGGGCCGGGGCACCGGTCTTGATCTGGCCGCTGCCGACGGCGACGGCCAGGTCGGCGATGGTGGTGTCCTCGGTCTCGCCGGAGCGGTGGCTCATCATCGTCTTGTAGCCGTTGCGGTGTGCGAGATCGACGGCGTCGAGGGTCTCGGTGAGCGTGCCGATCTGGTTCACCTTCACCAGCAGCGCGTTGGCGGCACCCTTGACGATGCCCTCCTCGAGACGCTCCGGGTTGGTGACGAACAGGTCGTCGCCGACGAGCTGCAGCTTGTTGCCGATCTTCTCGGTGAGCGCGACCCAGCCCTCCCAGTCGTCCTCGCTGAGCGGATCCTCGACGGAGACGAGCGGGTAGGCCGAGAGCAGCTCGTTGTAGAAGTCGGCGAGCTCGTCGGCGGTGCGGATCTTGCCCTCGAACTTGTAGCCGGTGCCCTCGGTGTAGAACTCGGTGGCGGCGACGTCGAGCGCGAGCGCGACATCCGAACCGAGCTTCAGGCCGGTCTTGGCGATCGCCTCGCTGATGAGGTCGAGCGCTTCCTTGGTGCCGGCGACGTCGGGAGCGAAGCCGCCCTCGTCACCGAGACCGGTGGCCAGGCCCTTGCTCTTGAGGACCGACTTGAGCGAGTGGTAGACCTCGGTGCCCCAGCGCAGGGACTCCTTGAAGGTGGGGGCGCCGATCGGCGCGACCATGAACTCCTGCACGTCGACGCCGGTGTCGGCGTGGGCGCCACCGTTGAGGATGTTCATCATCGGCACCGGCAGGATGTGGGCGTTCGGGCCACCGACGTAGCGGAACAGCTCCAGACCGGACGACTCCGCACCGGCCTTGGCGACCGCGAGCGACGCGCCGAGCAGCGCGTTCGCGCCGAGCCGGCCCTTGTCGGGGGTGCCGTCGGTGTCGAGCAGCGCCTGGTCGACGGTGCGCTGTTCGGTGGCGTCGAGGCCGATGATGGCCGGCGCGATCTCACCGAGAACCGCCTCGACGGCCT
>NZ_JADZGH010000219.1:0-6088 GCF_015865005.1 Rhodococcus sp. CX | reverse complement strand
CTCGACCTCGACCGTGGGGTTGCCCCGGGAGTCGAGGATTTCGCGGGCTCCTACCTGCTCAATGATGGCCACTGGCTGATTCTCCTTCGATGGACTTCACGCTGCGGGGTCTGCACGCTGGGGACAGCCTAACGGTCCCCACCTGGGCACGAGGCACCACTCGCCCCGGAGCCACGACCGAACCCGGACCGATCGGACTCCGGTCGGTACAAATCGACCGGACCGGTCACGGTCGCACCCCGACGCTGTAGGCGGCGGCGCGGTCGCGAACCAGAGCCATGTAGTCGGTCGAACGGTTGTAGGCGAACAGCGCGGCCGTCCAGCCTTCCGCTGTCGTGAGGTCGCCGCCGCGGTCGCACAGATACAGTCCCGCGCTGAGCGCCGCGTCGTCGAGATTGTCGGGGTCGGCGACGCCGTCGCCGTTCGCGTCGGCACCCCACCGAACCCATGTCTCGGGGATGAACTGCATCGGGCCCATCGCCCGGTCCAGGACGGGATCGCCGTCGAGCCGGCCACCGTCGGTGTCGCGGATCTCTGCGAGACCGGGTCCACCGTCGAGGGGAACCCCGCGGATCGGCGGCGACACAGAGGCATTGTCGTCGGCGCGGGCACCCCCGTGCCGGCCGTGCCTGCTCTCGACACTGCCGATTCCGGCGAGCGTGGTCCACGCGAGTCCGCAGTCCGGGCGGCTGCGGGCCAGCACGACGGCCGCGTGACCGTAGGCCTCCAGGGCGACGACGGGGATGCCCATTGCCTCGGCCTGCGGTTCGGCCCAGTCGCGCAGCTGCGCAGCGGTGCGGCCCGGCCCGTCCACGTCGATGGCCGGCACCGGGGAACCCGCGCCCGGCGGAACGCCTTCCGGGATGGGGATCGGTGGTTCGCTCGGCGTCAGGATCGAGACGGCGACGGCCAGGACGACCACCGCCGCGAGCACACCGAACAACAGCCGCGGCCACGGCGAACGAGGTCGCACGGGCTGCGGGAGCGGTGGATTCGTCGCGGTCGGCTGCACGTCTCCATCTTCCACATCGCTATTAAAGGCCAGGTAAAGGGGCTTAAGGCCCTTGCCCGATTCGCGCTCGCGCGGTGTATGTTTCGTTCCGCACCAAAAGAAGAGGTTCGCCTCACCTAACCGCGCTGGAGTTCCATATGTCCGTGTTTGCCGCCGCCGGCGCGCCGTCCATCGCCACGCAGCTCGCCGGCTCCGGTCTCATCGGACTCCGGGAAGGACTCGAAGCCGGCATCGTCGTGATGATCCTCGTCGCGTTCCTGGTCAAGGCCGAGCGGCGCGACGCGTTGAAATGGGTGTGGCTCGGCGTCGGCATCGCCGTCGCGATGGTCGTCGCGACCTTCCTCATCATCCATTTCGGTACCTCGACGCTCGACGGCCTGGCCGCGGAGATCGCCGCCGGCATCGCCTCCCTCGTCGCCGTCGTCATCGTCACCGCGATGGTGCTGTGGATGCGCAAGGCGGCCCGCTCGATCTCCGGCGATCTGAAGTCCGGGATGGAGAAGGCCCTGATCATCGGTCCGTCCGCGGTGCTGACCCTGGCCTTCTTCGCGGTCGGCCGCGAAGGACTCGAGACCGCGCTGCTCATGGTCGGCTACGCCGAGAACACCGCCGGCAGCGTGTGGCCGCTGGTCGGCCTGCTGCTCGGCATCGCCCTGGCCGCCGTCCTCACCGTCCTGATGTATCTCGGGGCCGTCCGCATCGACATGGCCGAGTTCTTCAAGTACACCGGGGCGTTCCTCGTCGTCGTGGCCGCCGGCATCCTCGCCTACGGGATCCGTGCCCTGCAGACCGGTGGCGTGCTGCCCGGCGCGAGCAATCTCGCCTTCGACGTTTCGGCCCACTACGACGCCGGCAGCTGGTACGGCACCGTCCTCGGCGGCATCCTCAACGTGCGCCCGGACCCGACGGTCCTGCAGTTCGTCGCCTGGCTGGCCTATCTGGTGGTCGTCCTGTTCCTGTTCCTGCGCCCGACCGCCTCCCCCGCGCCGGCTCCTGCGGCCGACGAAACCGCCACCGTCTGAATCTTCCGTTCCGTGCACAATCTCCTCCCGAAAGGCACCGACCCGATGCGTCGTACCACCTATGCCCTGGCGGCCGCCGCCGTTCTACCCCTCGCACTCGCGGGCTGCACCGAGAAGTCGTCGGCCGACGCCGAGGCCGTCGCGGTCACCGCCACCGACTCGACGTGCGAGGTCGCCGTCACGGAGGGCACCACCGGGCACAACACGTTCGCGGTGACCAACAACGGAACCAAGGTCACCGAGTTCTACGTGTTCGACAACGGTGACCGCGCGCTCGGCGAGGTCGAGAACATCGGCCCCGGCCTGACCCGCCAGCTCATCGTCAACATCCCCGAGCCGGGCGACTACGAACTGTCCTGCCGCCCCGGGATGGTCGGCGAGGGCATCCGGCAGGCGTTCACCGTGACCGGTGATTCCAAGGCCGCCACCGACGCCGACGGCAAGCTCGCCGAGGCCGCCGACGGCTACCGCCGCTACATCCGCAGCCAGACCGAGGCGCTGGTCACGACCGTCGGCGAGTTCGTCGCCGCCGTCAAGGCCGGCAACGTCGACGAGGCCAAGCGTCTGTTCCCGCTCTCGCGCACCTACTACGAGCGCATCGAGCCGGAGGCCGAGAGCTTCGGCGATCTCGACCCGCGCCTCGACCTGCGCGAAGCCGACCTGGAACCGGGCCAGGCGTGGACCGGCTTCCACAGGCTCGAGAAGGACCTGTGGGTCGACGGCCTGAAGCCCGACACCAACGCCATCGCCGACCAGCTCGTCGTGGACATCCAGGAGCTGTCGGACCTGGTGAACGCCGACGACTACACCGTCGATCCGACCCGCATCGCCGGTGACGCGCAGGGCCTGCTCGACGAGGTGTCGACCTCCAAGATCACCGGCGAGGAGGACATCTTCTCGCACACCGACCTGTACGACTTCCAGGCCAACGTCGACGGCTCGCAGGCCGCGGTCGCCGCGCTGCGCCCGATTCTCGACGAGCAGGATCCCGAACTCGGCCAAGCCATCGACGCCCGCTTCGCGGATCTCGACGCGGCGCTCGCGCAGTACCGCCAGGACGATGTGTTCGTCTCCTACGACACCGTCACCGAGCCGCAGCGCCAGGAACTGTCCCGCCTGATCGACGCGCTGTCCGCCGAGGTCAGCAAGGTGCAGGGCGTCGTCGCGGAGGCGTCGGGCGCATGACCGGCCGGCCGACCACCGAACCCGATCCGCAGCACTCGTCCGGAATCTCCCGGCGGCGGCTGTTCGGCGCCGTCGGCGCCGGAGCGGTACTCGCCGGTGCCGGCGCGGTGGTCGGCCGGGCCACCGCACCTGACCCGGGCACCGGCACCGACGGTGTCGTGCCGTTCCACGGCGAGCACCAGGCCGGCATCGTCACCCCCGCCCAGGACCGCATGCACTTTGTGACGTTCGACGTCACCACCCGCGACCGCGACGAGCTGATCGATCTGCTGAAGACGTGGACCGCGATGGCCGAGCGGATGACCGCAGGGCTCGAGGCCACCGAGGACGGCGCGACCGGCGACGGCGCGTACCACCCGCCGAGCGACACCGGCGAGGCGCTGGACCTGGACGCGTCGCAGCTGACTCTCACGATCGGTTTCGGTCCGTCGCTGTTCGACGACCGGTTCGGCCTCGCCGATCTGAAGCCGGCCGCACTGCAGGACCTTCCGCACTTCCCCGCCGACAATCTCGATCCGGCGCGGTGCGGCGGCGACATCACGATCCAGGCCTGCGCGAACGACCCCCAGGTCGCCGTGCACGCGATCCGCAACCTCGCGCGCGTCGCGTTCGGCACGGCGTCGGTGCGGTGGTCGCAACTCGGGTTCGGCCGCACCTCGTCGACGTCCACCTCGCAGGTGACGCCGCGGAACCTGTTCGGGTTCAAGGACGGAACCAACAACCTCAAGGCCGAGGATCCGGCCGCGCTCGCGGAGTCGGTGTGGGTCGACGCCGCCGACGACCAGGCCTGGCTCGCCGGCGGCACCTACCTGGTGGCCCGGCGCATCCGCATGCTCATCGAGCAGTGGGACCGCGCGATCCTCAAGGAACAGGAAGCGGTGATCGGCCGAGACAAGCGCGAGGGTGCCCCGCTCGGTCAGAAGAACGAGTTCGACGAACTCGACCTCGAATCGAAGGGTCCGGACGGACTGCTCGTCCCGGAGACCTCGCATGTGCGACTGGCGTCGGCACAGAACCTCGGCGGGATCCGCATCCTGCGGCGCGGCTACAACTTCACGGACGGTTCCGACGGTTTCGGGCACCTCGACGCCGGGCTGTTCTTCATCGCGTTCTGCCGCGATCCGCAGAAGCAGTTCGTGCCGATGCAACTCGCACTCGCCCGGGCCGACGCCCTCAACGAGTACATTCAGCACGTCGGATCCGCTGTCTTCGCGTGTCCACCCGGCCCCACCGAGGGCGGGTATTGGGGGCAGCAACTGTTCGAGGCCTGAAAATGCGCCTACGCCGGTGATTTCGCCCTGAATCACCGACGCAGGCGGGGGAAGGTGGGCCGCCGAGGGGTGGGACGGCCCACCGGGGGTCAATAGGCGCCGTTGCCGCGCAACACCGCGCCGATCGTGCGCCACAGGATCGCGAGATCCATGGCGAAGGTCCAGGTCTCCACGTATCTCAGGTCCGCGCGCACCGATTCCTCCCACGAGAGGTTGCTGCGCCCGCTGACCTGCCAGAGTCCCGTGAGCCCCGGCTTGACGAACAGGCGTCTGCGCATTCCGTCCTCGCTGTAGCGGGCGACTTCGGACTCGAGCGGTGGACGCGGACCGACCAGCGACATGTCGCCGGTGACGACGTTGAACAATTGCGGGAGTTCGTCCAGTGAGTACCTCCGGATGAACTTGCCCACCCGCGTCACCCGGGGGTCGTCGTAGATCTTGAACAGCACACCGGCCCCGATGTCCCGGTCGGCGACCTCGGCCAGCCGATCCTCGGCGTTCACGACCATGCTGCGGAACTTGTACATGGTGAAGGTTCGACCGTCCCGTCCCACCCGCGTCTGTTTGAACAGCGCCGGCCCCGGGCTCGTCACGCGGATCGCGACGGCGATGGCGAGCAGCACCGGGGCGAGAAGCGCGACGATCATCAGCGCGGCGACCCGGTCGAAGACGTTCTTCACCAGCCACGACGGGCCGGAATAGCGCGGTGCGGAGAACTTCAGCAGGGGAAGACCCGCGAGCGGAGCCATGTGCAGCCGCGGACCGACCAAGTCCATGAGAACGGGTGCCATGAGGAGGTCCGTGCCGGTCCGCTCCAGATCCCAGCTCAGCGCCCGGGTCTTCGAGTGCGTCCAATCACTGGACGGCAGCAGCGCGACCGCCTGGAATCCGTGGAGTGCGACGATGCCGACGATGTCGTCCTCGGTGCCCAGGACGGGTACGTCGTCGATCGCGAGTGGTGCCTTCCCGCGGAACGAATCGGCCGGAAGGCAGATACCATCGATTTCCCATCCCGAATCCAGGAACTCGGACGATCGCGCCAGCAGTTCGTGCACTTCGACCGTGTCCCCGGCAACGAGGACCGACCAGACGTACGCCCCCTTCCGTCGCCGGCTCCGGATGTACCGACGGAGCCCCAGACGAGCGCCCACCGTCGCGACCGCGGCCAGCGGCAGGGCACCGAAGATCCACGATTGTCCGGCGGCGGTACCCCACGCGTAGCCGGCCACCGCCAGCACCGCGATCGCGAGCGCATAAGCGCGGCCGACCCGCCGGATCTCCTCGGCACCCGATCCGAGAATCCTTGCATCCCAGGATCTCTGAGATGCAAGTGCAACCACGGCTACGATCGGCAGGACCGCGACGAGAGCGAGCGAGCGGCCTGCCGGGAACGCCAGATGGTGATAGCCGAACGTCACCACAGCATCGGCCACGAGGACACACGCAAGGTCGATGCTGCACGCGAGCACCGCATATCGGCGTTCCCACCGCGGACGCGAAACAGGTTCCGGAGCAGCACATCCCGGAAGAAGGCCGCGGCCGGCGGACCCGACCGGCTCGAACGAGACAGCAATCCGGGATGCAAATTCCCCCACCCC
>NZ_JADZGH010000005.1:0-3797 GCF_015865005.1 Rhodococcus sp. CX | reverse complement strand
GCGCGACGCCCTGCAGGCCCGCGCCGACGGCGTCGTCCTGTCCGCGGTGACCGCCGCGGTCGCCGCGCTTGTCGCGGTCGCTGCACTGCACGTGCTGCGGTTGTTCGACGGCACCGACCTGCGCGGACGGCCGCTGAAGTACCGGCAGCTCACGGTCGCGACCGGTCCGGCGCACTCGCCGATCGCCCCGATCGAACCGGCCGGGCGGCGGTTCGATCCCCAGGAACCGGTTCTCGAGGAACCGGTCGAGGCCCCCGAGACCACCGAGACCACGGAGTCGGCAGAGCAGCGGGAACACGCGAAGGTGGTGACGTCGTGAGCGAGAGCGAAAGGCCCCGCGTCGTCGCGCACCGGGGCGCGTCCGCAGCCAAACCCGAACACACCCTCGCCGCCTACGAGCTGGCGTTGCATGAGGGCGCCGACGGACTCGAATGCGACGTGCGGCTCACCCGCGACGGGCACCTGGTGTGCATCCACGACCGCACCATCGACCGCACGTCGTCGGGCACCGGCGTGGTCAGCGAGATGACGCTCGCCGAGCTGTCGGCCTTCGACTACGGCAAGCCCGGCGAACCGGCGTCGCTGCTGACCCTGCGGCAGCTCCTCGAACTCGTCCTGGACTGGACGAGCGTGCCGGTCAAGCTCTTCGTCGAGACGAAACACCCCGTGCGCTACGGCGGACTCGTCGAAGCGAAACTGCTGGCCGAGCTCGCGCGGTTCGGCCTCGCCACCCCGGCCTCCGCGGATTTCTCGCGGGTGGTGGTGATGTCGTTCGCGGCGAGCGCGGTGTGGCGGATCCGCCGGTCCGCGCCGCTGCTGCCCACCGTGCTGCTCGGCGACACCTCGCACTACCTGGGGGGCGGCGCCGCGACCACGGTCGGGGCGACCGCGATCGGGCCGTCGATCGCGACGCTGCGCGAGCACCGGGACCTCGTGGACCGGGCTGCGGCGGCAGGTCGCGCGACCTACTGCTGGACGGTCGACGATCCGGCGGATGTGGAACTGTGCCGCGCGCTCGGCGTCGGCTGGGTCGCCACCAACCATCCGGGGCGCACCAAGCAGCTACTGGCGGTGCAGGACGGCGTGTAGGTTGGCGCGGTGGCCAAGAAGAGCAAGAGAAACAGTGGACCCAAGCCCGGCAGCAACCGCGCCGCCAAGCTCGAGCAGCGTCGCCTCGAACGTGAGGCGGCGTCGTCCTCGGTGATCCGTCCCTTCGAGGGTCTGGCCGCCGAATGCGACCTCGTCGCGCTGCGCGAGTTCGTGCCGTCGGCGCTCGTCGAACTGCCGCTGGTAACGCCCGTCGAGGGTCGCAGCCTCACCCTCGCGACGGTGCTGCCCGGCGCGGTCGCCGCGCTGGTCCGCAACGAGGGCGACGACGTCGCCGCCTACGTCGGTCTGCAGCTGGCCGCACCCGGACCGGACCCGGCCGCCGACCTCGGTGCCGCGATCGAGTGGGCACGGACCGCCGAGCCCGGCACCTCGCTGCAGGCCGCCGGGGCCGACGCCGACACCCCGCGCCTGCAGGATCTCGTCGTCGCCGACGCGGTTCCGACGATCACCGTCCACCAGGACTTCAACTGGTGGATCCCGGAGGGCGTCGAGGTCGCGGCGGACGTCGCGCACACCGTCTCGCACGCCAACGACGCGATCATGCCGTCGGCGCGGCTGTCCGGTGACGGACTCGTCGCTGCCTGGTGGGTCGACGCCGGCGAGAAGGCGCACCTGCGGTGGGTGCGGCCCGAGGACGAGGACGCACTGATGGCGGCGCTGTCGCGGGTGCACGCCGCGGGCGGTCTGAACCTGGGTGAGGGATCGCGGTTCGCGGGATCGTTCCGCACGCACGGCCTGCTGGTTCCGGTGTTCGACCTGGATCCGGAGAAGCACCCCGACGAGTGGGTCGCGGCGACCGTCGAGTTGGGTGCCCGCCTCGACGAGGCGCTGGCCGTCGACGCACCGCTCACCGCGGCGGAGCGTCGTTCGCGGGACGGCCTGCGCGGCCGCCAGGTCACCCTGCGCTGATACTGGGGTCGGGCTGATACTGCAGTCGGGCTGATACTGCTCCGAAACGACGCCGTCCGGCAGACCCGAATCGGTCTGCCGGACGGTGGCGTTTCCGCGTGAACCCGGCGAATTCAGAGGTTGCCGCCGGCCGCAGCCGGAGCGTTCACCGGCGGGGCCGCGACCTTGCTGTGGATCTCGCGGGCCACGAAGTCCTCGATGTGGAACAGGTTGTCCCCGGCGCGGTCGGCGACGGTGAGCAGCGTGTTCATGGTCGCGACCTCTTCGACCTGCTCCTTGAGGAACCACTGCATGAACTGCTCGCCGAGGTAGTCGCCGTCGTCGCGCGCGGTGCGGGCGAGCTCGACGATCTGCTCGGTGACCTTCTGCTCCTGCGACAGCGCGAGGGCGATGGCCTCGCGGGCGCTGTCGAACATCGACTGCACGGCGTCGACACCCGTCAGGTCGACCGCCATGTCCCGGTCCAGGAAGTACTGGACGATCATCATCGCGTGATTGCGCTCTTCGACGGACTGGGCGTAGAAGAGCTTGGCCAGCTGCGGCAGATCGGCATTGTCGAAGAAAACCGCGATCGCGATGTACTGATGCGAGGCGGTGAATTCGTTGCGGATCTGGTCATGAAGCAGCGAATGGAACTTGCTCTTGTTCATCGCACCCATGGTCGTCATGACAACGACGTTAGTGCAGGTCAGAGGCTCGCGCATCCAATGGGAGCCTACGCTTATCAAGATCAGTATTGCCTTTGCTGGGTAATATGAGGCAAGCCTGAGTTGATTCCGAACCCATTTGTCAAGGGGTCGGCGAAAGCAATTCTGGAGGTATGGACCGGTCTTCCGCAAGGTATTCGAAGAATGGAATTGCCCGCTCACGGTCCCACAACAGGACGTTGCCGGAACCGTCGACATCCTCGAAACCGCCGACCGGCACCGTCGCGGTCACCGTCTCCCCGCGCATCGCCCACGCCAGGCGCGCCAGGTTCCACAGATGTGTGCCGTCGTCGACCTCGAGGGTCGCGGTCGCCCCCGAGGCGAGCGACCACAACCGGAACGGATTGAGCATCGTGCCGAGCCCCGTTGCCTTGCTCAGCAGGGCCGACATGAACAGGCGCTGATTGTTCATGCGATCCAGGTCGGCGAGGGGCGTCGCGCGGGTGCGGACGAACCCGAGCGCCTCGGGGCCGGACAGTTCCTGGCAGCCGGGTTGCAGGTTGATCCCGGCCAGCGGGTCGTCGATCGGGTACGGCACGCAGATGTCGACGCCGCCGAGCGCGTCGACGATCGATGCGAACCCGCCGAACCCGATCTCGACGTAGTGGTCGATGTGCACACCGGTCGCACCCTCGACGGTCTGCGTCAGCAGTGTCGGGCCGCCGACCGCGAACGACGCGTTCAGCTTGTCCTGCCCGTATCCGGGGATCGACACGTACGAGTCGCGGGGCAGGCTCACCATCGTCGTGGCGCCTCCGCCCTCCGGCACGTGCACGAGGATGATCGTGTCGGTGCGCTCGGGCCCGACGTCACCACCGGTGGCCAGTTCCTGTTCCTGTTCGGCGGTCAGCCCGGTGCGGCTGTCCGATCCGACGAGCAGCCAGTTCGTGCCGGGTGTATCCGCGACCCGGTCCGGATAGGCCGCGAGCGCGTCGATGCGGGTGAGCTTGCCGTCGAGGTGGACCACCCCCGCGATCGTCAGGACGAGCAGCGCGACCACCGCGAGGGCGATGCGTCGCGTCCACCGGCGGAAGGCTCCGGGCCGGCGCCTGCGCGGGGCGGGTTCGGGAG
>NZ_JADZGH010000218.1:2440-14171 GCF_015865005.1 Rhodococcus sp. CX | reverse complement strand
GATGCGGAACTGCGCGGTCGCGGGGTGAGTGTGCTCGGGGTGTCGTACGAGGACCGGGCGAAGTTCACGGTCGCGGCGCGGGACCCGGAGCAGCTGGCGAGTGTGGTGGCGTCGGTGACGTCCGGCGCCGGGGAGCTGGAACCCGTCGGCCGGGAGTGGATCGACGGATAAACGCGTCGTGCGCGGTTTCGGTAGTGGGAACTACCGAAACCGCGCACGGACGGCGGAAGCCGCTTACAGGGACTTCAGGATCTCGCGTGCGAGAGCAGCGGTCTCGGACGGCGTCTTGCCGACCTTGACGCCGGCCGCCTCGAGGGCGTCCTTCTTGGCCTGCGCGGTGCCCGAGGAACCGGAGACGATGGCGCCGGCGTGGCCCATGGTCTTGCCCTCGGGGGCGGTGAAGCCGGCCACGTAGCCGACGACCGGCTTGGTGACGTTGGCCTTGATGTAGTCGGCGGCACGCTCCTCGGCGTCGCCACCGATCTCACCGATCATGACGATGACCTTGGTCTCCGGGTCCTTCTCGAACGCCTCGATGGCGTCGATGTGGGTGGTGCCGATGACCGGGTCGCCGCCGATGCCGATGGCGGTCGAGAAGCCGTACTCACGCAGCTCGAACATCATCTGGTAGGTCAGGGTGCCGGACTTGGACACCAGGCCGACCGGGCCCTTGCCGGTGATGTTCGCCGGGGTGATGCCGACGAGCGCCTCGCCCGGGGTGATGATGCCGGGGCAGTTGGGGCCGATGATGCGGGTCTTGTTGCCCTTCTCCACGTTGTAGGCCCACGCGTACGCGGAGTCCTGCACGGGGATGCCCTCGGTGATGACCACGAGCAGCGGGATCTCCGCGTCGATGGCCTCGACGATGGCGTCCTTCGAGAAGGCCGGGGGAACGAACGCGATCGAGACGTCCGCGCCGGTCTCCTTCATGGCCTCGGCGACGGAGCCGAAGACCGGCAGCTCGACCGGGTTGCCGTCCTTGTCGGTGTGCGACACGGTGGTGCCGGCCTTGCGGGCGTTGACGCCGCCGACGACCTGGGTGCCGGCCTTGAGCATCAGCGCGGTGTGCTTGGTGCCCTCGCCGCCGGTGATGCCCTGGACGATGACCTTGGAATCCTTGGTAAGGAAGATTGCCATTGTTCTGTGTGTCCCTTTACTTCGCTGCGGCGGCGAGCTCGGCAGCCTTGTCGGCAGCTTCGTCCATGGTGGCGACGAGCGTGACCAGCGGATGGTTGGCCTCGGCGAGGATGCGGCGACCCTCGTCGACGTTGTTGCCGTCGAGACGGACGACGAGCGGCTTGTTGGCCTCGTCGCCGAGGATCTCGAGAGCCTTGACGATGCCGTTGGCGACGGCGTCGCAGGCGGTGATGCCACCGAAGACGTTGACGAACACGCTCTTGACCTGCGCGTCGTTCAGGATGACGTCGAGGCCGGCAGCCATGACGGCCGCGGAGGCGCCGCCACCGATGTCGAGGAAGTTGGCGGGCTTCACGCCGCCGTGCTTCTCACCGGCGTACGCGACGACGTCGAGGGTCGACATGACCAGACCCGCGCCGTTACCGATGATGCCGACCTCACCGTCGAGCTTGACGTAGTTGAGGTCGTTCTCCTTGGCCTTGAGCTCGAGCGGATCCGTCGCGTCCTTGTCCTCGAACGCGGCGTGGCCGGGCTGACGGAAGTCGGCGTTGGCGTCGAGGGTGACCTTGCCGTCGAGGGCGAGGATCTGGTCGTCCGGCGTACGGACGAGCGGGTTGACCTCCACGAGGAGAGCGTCTTCCTTGACGAAGACCTCCCACAGCTTCTGGATGGTCACGGCCGCGGCGTCGAGAACCTCGGCGGGCAGGTGGCCCTTCTCGGCGATCTCACGGGCGAAGGCGAGGTCGACACCCTTGACGGCGTCGACGGGGACCTTGGCGAGACGCTCCGGCTTGGTGGCGGCGACCTCTTCGATCTCCATGCCACCCTCGACCGAGCACATCGCCAGGTAGGTGCGGTTGGTGCGGTCGAGCAGGAAGGAGATGTAGTACTCCTCCGCGATCTCGCTGGCCTCGGCGACCAGAAGCTTCTTGACGATGTGACCCTTGATGTCGAGGCCGAGGATGTTCTCGGCGTGGGTCTGCGCGTCGTCTGCGGTAGCGGCGTACTTCACGCCACCGGCCTTGCCACGGCCACCGACCTTGACCTGGGCCTTGACCATCACCGGCTTGCCGATTTCCTCCGCGATCTCGCGGGCACCGGCGACCGTGTCGGTAACACGGCCGGCCGACGTCGGCACGTCATGCTTGGCGAAGAGTTCCTTCGCCTGGTATTCGAAGAGATCCATCTGCTCACCGTCTCGTCTGCGTTCACGCCCGCTCGGGGGTTTTGAGCGGGCCAGGTTCGGACTCTAGTTACTTGGAAGCCCCAGGAAACGATCGCACTCGGGCCATGTGGCGCATGTCACGGAGTACGAGGGCTCGCGAGCTACCTCACGGAGATTCCTCCCGGAGTGTGAGCGAGGCCGCAACCAAGAGGAGCACCGTCCCCAGAATGACAGGTGCGACACAGAGGGCCGCGACCGGATCCTGGATCACACTTCGAACCAGCACCCACGACGACGCGTACACGGCCGTCGCACCGGCCGCTCCCAGCAGCAACGCCCCTCCCCGCGCGGGTCGCGACCGCACCGCCACCGCCGCCGCGACCCCCACCGCGACGGCGAGCAGAGCCCGCCCCCACACGTCGTATCCCCAGGGATAGGCGAGCAGCGACCCGGCACCGTGGTACAGGGGCACGGCCGACCCGACGATGCACGCGACGGCCGCGACCAGGACGACCACGCGCGTGCGCGCGGTGACGTGCAGCTCGGCCGAGGTGTCGATCCGATCGCGCTCGGCGGCCCCCGCGACGAGGACCGCGACACCGGTGGCGGCCGCACCCACCAGGGTGCAGAACACGACGGCGGTCCCCGGACCGGCGTCGACTCCCGGCAGGTCGGCGGCCACCACCCACGCCTGCAGTACTGCGGCGGCGGTCGCCGCGACCGCGACGATCGGCACCGCAACCGCCGGACGCACCGTCTCGGCACAGGCGGACAGCAGCAGCCACACGCTCAGCGCCGCCAGCAGCAGCCCGGCGACGAGCAGCACGCGGGTCTGCGGCAGATCCGGGACGTCGTGGCCGGCCGGCACGGAGAGCGTGGGCAACAGTGCTCCGACGACGGCGAGCGCGGCGGTGAGGAGACCGAGGACACCGGCGACGGCGTGTGCCCGGCCGGAGCGGAGAACACCAGTCGATCCCGGCCGGGCCGGGCGGGCGGCACGCCGCGCACCGGCCGCGGGCATCGCCGCGGCCAGTACGACGAGGAGCACCGCGGCGATCGTCCCGGCGGCGGTCGCCGGCGTGGGTGAGAGCCGGTCCCCGGCCAGGCCCGCGGCAAATCGTGGTGCGAGCAGGGCGAGCGCGGCCGCTCCGGCCCCGGCGATCGCGCCCGCCGCGGCCGTCGTTCCCGCACTGAGCGCCCACGCCACGGTGACGAGCGCGAACGTCGCGGTAAGCACACCGCCGAGCGCAGTGGTCGCGGGAGCATCGAGCACCCCGCGCGCGACGATCACCGGGTCCGACGAGACCACCACCGGCGCGAGCAACCCGACGGCCACCACCGTCGCGGCACCGACGATCCCGGCGACGACGGGCGTACCCGGCCGGGTGCCGACCGGTCCCTCGTCGGCGTGCGGGGCGCCGCCCGCGGCGATCGCACCGGCCACACCGGCGAGCACCGCGCACAGGTGTCCGGCGAGCAGCATCGCGGCACCGGGTCCGCCGGTGAGCGCCGCGGCGGTCACGGGACGGAACAGTTCGAACCTGTTCGCGTCGATCGCGTCGACGAACAAGGTGAGATCGGCGAGCGCTGCGCCCGCGGCGATACCCCCGGCCCCCGCGAGCAGGGCGCCGGCTGCGGTAGCCGATCGGCGCGCGACCGCGAAGGCGGCGACAGGGATCGCCGACACGGTGATCGCGGCGACGATCGCGGCGGCGAGGATCGCGGACCCCACGGCGCCGGTTCCGGCCCGCACGACCGGCAGCAGCGGCGCCGCCGCGACGGCGAGGGCACCCAGCACCGAGAATGCGAGTCCGAATCGGAGTGGTGTGGGGCGGTTCGACACGGGGCGACGCTACGCGACCGATATGTCACCGGACCGTGACACACCGAAATGTTCTGTATCGCCGGGGCAAGAGCGGAATGTTTCCGCTTTCGCCGCAGGTGAGACTGTGATGCCGCTCACAGCGCCTGGGCGTGTCTCCCGTATGGGTTGCCAGCCCAGCGATCGTTTCGTTACGGTCCCTTTGGTCGAAATAACGGTCAGGTCACGAACGGGAGGAACGGCGAATGAGCCCGAGCAGTCAGCTCACCAGCCGTGGGGTCCACGACGGATCATCGGAGACCGACCACTACGCAGGCGCTGGGTACTCGGCAGACTCCGGCTACTACACGGAGTCCGGGTACTACGACTACGAGTCCGACTACTACACGGACGCCCCCTACCACTACGGCGACGACCAGCCGACCGCCGCGCAGTCCTACGCCGACCGGTCCTACTACGGGCAGGCCGCTTTCCGTGACGCCGGCGCCGAGACCTACTACGAGAACGAACCGGTCGACGTGGATGCCCCGGGCCGCCGCGGCGGCGCCCACCGCATCCCGACACCGCCGAGCGCGCTCAAGGGCCGCGCCGCGGTGTTCGCCGTGGCGGCCGGCGCAGTCGTCGCCGCAGGCCAGGCCGCAACGAACGGGCCCTCGCAGGGATCCGAGCACTCCGAGGTCGCACTCGCGGCGAACGAGTCCGATTCCAACGTCATCGCCGCCACCGCGGTACCGCAGGCTTCCCAGTTCGCCGCGACCGCCTCGGACGGCGCCGCTCCGTCGCAGGCGCCGCAGGTCCTCAACATCGCGGACCCGAACGATCTCTCCCAGTTCTCGAACCTGCTCGCGAAGGGCCAGCGGTTCAGCGAGGAGCGTGCCGCCCGCGAGGCCGCCGCCCGCCGCCCGTTGTTCGTCCTCCCCGCGATCGGTACGTTCACCTCGAACTTCGGTGCCCGCTGGGGCACCCTGCACGCCGGTGTGGACATCGCCGGCCCGATCGGCACCCCGATCCTCGCGGTCGCCGACGGTGTCGTCATCGATTCCGGTCCCGCCTCCGGCTTCGGCCTGTGGATCCGCCTGCAGCACGCCGACGGCACCGTCACCGTCTACGGCCACATCGACCAGACCCTGGTGACCGTGGGCCAGCAGGTCATGGCGGGCGACCAGATCGCGACGATGGGCAACCGCGGCTTCTCCACCGGCCCGCACCTGCATTTCGAGGTGCATCTGAACGGCACCGACAAGATCGACCCGGTTCCGTGGCTCGCCACCCGGGGCATCAGCCTCGGCATCGAGCAGGACTGAATCGGCCCACTCGGCAGCAATTCCGCGCCGGTACCCCGTGACCGGAGCCCCGGCGCCACCTCTCCCCTAGAGCTTGACCATCGGCACGCCGCCGACGAGCATCAGCCGCACCTTGCCGGCGCTTCCGAAGTCGATGACGACCGTCGCGGTCGGTCCCGACCCCTTCGTCTCGAGCACCGTCCCGAGCCCGTACTTGTCGTGACTGACCCGGTCCCCCACCGCGAGCACCAGCTGATTGTTGCGGGCGCGCGCACTGCCGAACCCGCCGCCCGATCCGGAGCCGCCCCCGAAGCCCGAACCGCCCCCGAAGCCGGATCCGACGCCGCCGTAGCCGCGTGAGCGTCCGGACCCGATGGCGTGGCCGGCCGAACGAGCCGGCTCCTCCCGCTTCCATTCGATGAGGTGCTGCGGAATCTCTTGCAGGAAACGCGATTCCGGGTTCGACACGGGCTGACCCCAGGACGAGCGCAGGACCGCGCGGCTGAGGTAGAGCCGACGTCGGGCCCGCGTGATCCCCACGTACGCCAGGCGGCGTTCCTCGGCCAGCTCGGCCGGGTCGCCGAGCGCGCGCATGTGCGGGAACTGCCCGTCCTCCCAGCCGGTGACGAACACGACCGGGAACTCCAGGCCCTTGGCGGTGTGCAGCGTCATCAGCGTCACGACGCCGTCGTCGTTCTCCGGGATCTGGTCCGCATCGGCGACGAGCGAGACCTTCTCGAGGAATGCGGGCAGCGATCCCGGTTCCGGATCGCCCTCGTCCCGCTCGATGTCCTCCAGCCCCGCCGCATTGCGCGCATCGGAGCTGAATTCCCTTGCCACGCTGACCAACTCGTTGAGGTTGTCGAGGCGGGCGCCGTCCTGCGGGTCGTCGCTCGCGGCGAGTTCCGCACGGTAGCCGGTCCGTTCGAGGATCGCCTCCACCAGATCACCGAGATCGACGAGTTCGTTTCCGTCCGAGTCGGTTTCGGTGAGCATCGCGCGCAGTCGGTCGAGCATCTCGGTGAACGCGGCAATTGCCTTCTGGGAACGCGTGTTCAGCAACGCGACCTGGCCGGCGGCGGCGTCGGCCAGCGCCTGCCCGAAGCCGATCCCGAGCCGCTCGGCGTGCACCGCGACGCACGCCTCGGCGCGGTCGCCGATGCCGCGGCGCGGGGTGTTGAGGATGCGGCGCAGGCTCACCGTGTCGTCCGGGTTGGCGAGCACCTTCAGGTACGCGACCAGGTCGCGGACCTCCTTGCGCTCGTAGAAGCGCACCCCGCCGACGACCTTGTACGGCACGCCGTGGCGGATGAAGACGTCCTCGAGTGCCCGGGAGGAGTTGTTGGTGCGGTAGAAGACGGCGACGTCGGCGAACTTGACCTCCCCGGCGGCGGTGAGCCGGTCGATCTCCGCGGCGACGAACTGCGCCTCGTCGTGTTCGTTGTCGGCGACATAGCCGACGATGAGATCGCCCTCGCCGGAGTCGGTCCACAGCCGCTTCTCGCGGCGTCCGGCGTTGCGGGAGATGACGGAGTTGGCCGCCGACAGGATGTTCTGCGTGGAGCGGTAGTTCTGCTCGAGCAGGATGGTCCGGGCGTCCGGGTAGTCGCGCTCGAACTCCTCGATGTTGCGGATCGTCGCGCCACGGAAGGCGTAGATGGACTGGTCCGCGTCGCCGACGACGCACAGTTCGCTCGGCGGCACCGGGCTCCCGTCTCCGGCCTCACCGACGAGCGTGCGCACCAGCACGTACTGTGCGTGGTTGGTGTCCTGGTACTCGTCGACGAGCACGTGGCGGAACCGGCGCCGGTAGTACTCGGCGACCTGCGGATGAGCCTGCAGCAGCGCGACCGTCTCGCCGATGAGGTCGTCGAAGTCGAAGGCGTTCGCCGATCGCAGCCGCTGCTGGTAGTGGGCGTACACGGTCGCGACGATGCGCGGCAGCTCCGCGGGGTCGCCGTCCGCGTCCGCGGCGGCCTCCTGCGGATCGATCAGCTCGTTCTTCAGGTTCGAGATCTGGGTGGCGAGCAGGCGCGCCGAGTACTTCTTGGTGTCGAGATCGAGATCCTTGGCGATCATCGTGAGCAACCGGCGCGAGTCGTCGGCGTCGTAGATCGTGAAGTTCGAGTTCATGCCGGGCAGCAGGGCCGACTGGGCCCGCAGGATCCGCACGCAGCTGGAGTGGAACGTCGAGACCCACATGCTGTTGGCACGCGGCCCCACCAGCTGCGCGACGCGTTCGCGCATCTCGGCCGCGGCCTTGTTCGTGAACGTGATCGCCAGGATCTGACCGGCCGCGACACCGCGCTCGGCGAGCAGGTACGCGATCCGCCTGGTGAGCACCGCCGTCTTGCCGGAGCCGGCGCCGGCGACGATGAGCAGGGGACCACCGTCGTGGGTCACCGCTTCCCGCTGCTGGGGATTCAGGCCCGCGAGCAGCGAGTCGGACGAATCCGCACTCGCTCGCCGGGGTGAATCGGAGTCGGGGTGGCCGAAGGCAACGGGAGTGTTCATCGTCGTACCAAACTACCGGCGGACCCCGACAATCGCGTAGACGGGCGATCCGGACGTTCCGGCCAGGTCGCCCTTACTTGGCGACCGGATTCCACGGATGGCAGACTGGTTTGCATGTCATGTGACCGCTGTCGACCGGATGGACAGGATGCACTACGGTGTCGGTTTCCCAGCACCGACGCCTGACCGCACGGTCCTGATCCACCTCCGGCGGTAACGCCCACCGGTTCCGGAGCGATCCCAGTTCTGACGCGAGGAGATGACATGAGCACCAACATCGACGCTGCCACATCCGACTCTGCCGCCGACGTCCCCGCCAGCCAGGCGGAGATCGACGAACTTCGCAAGGAGATCGACCGACTCGACGCCGAGATTCTCGCCGCGGTCAAACGCCGCACCGAGGTCTCGCGAATCATCGGCCGTACCCGCATGGCTTCCGGCGGCACCCGTCTCGTGCACAGCCGTGAGATGAAGGTGCTCGAGCGGTTCAGCGATCTCGGCCAGGAGGGTCACACCCTGGCGATGCTGCTGCTCCGCCTCGGCCGCGGCCGACTCGGCCAGTAGTAGCCACAACCGACTCGGCCGGTAGCCGCACGGGCTTCCGGCCGTAGCCGTCGGCCTACTCGAAGGCGATGTACTTGGTTTCGAGGTACTCCTCGATGCCTTCATGTCCGCCTTCCCGTCCGATCCCCGACGCCTTGACCCCGCCGAACGGCGCGGCCACGTCGGAGATCACCCCGCGGTTGACCCCGACCATGCCGGATTCGATCGCCTCGGACACCCGCAGCGCACGATCGAGGCTGCGCGTGTACATGTAGGCGGCCAGGCCGTACTCGGTGGCGTTGGCCGCGGCGATCGCTTCGTCCTCGGTGTCGAATCCGGCCACCGCCGCCACCGGGCCGAAGACCTCTTCCCGCAGGATCCGCGCGGACGTCGGGACGTCGTCGAGGACGGTCGCCGGGTAGAACCAGCCCGGCCCGTCCGGAACCTTGCCACCGAGCCGCACCCGCGCACCGTTCGCGACCGCATCGTCGACGAGGGTGGTGACGGTGTCCTTCTGGTCGGCGTCGATCAGCGGTCCGAGTGTCGTGTCCGGATCGGTGCCCGGTCCGAGCCGGTAGGCGGCCATCTTCTCGGTGAGTTTCGCGACGAACTCCTCACGCACGGAGTTCGCGACGTGAATCCGGTTCGCGGCCGTGCAGGCCTCGCCCCCATTGCGCAACTTCGCGGCGAGCGCGCCGTCGACCGCGGCGTCGAGATCGGCGTCGTCGAACACCAGGAACGGCGCGTTGCCGCCGAGTTCCATCGACGTGCGCAGCATCGCATGCCCTGCCTTCTCGGCCAGGGCGCGGCCGACGCTCGTCGACCCGGTGAAGGTGAGCTTGCGCAGTCGCGGGTCGTCGAGCAGCGGACCGGTCACGGCACCCGCGTGGGAGGTCGGCAGCACCGAGAGCACACCCTTCGGCAGGCCCACCTCCTCGAACACCCGGGCGAGCAGCAGCATCGTCAGCGGGGTCGCCGACGCCGGTTTGACGAGCATCGTGCAGCCGGCGGCCAGCGCCGGCGCGATCTTGCGGGTCCCCATCGCCAGCGGGAAGTTCCACGGCGTGATCGCCAGGCACGGGCCGACGGGCTGCTTCGTGACGAGAATGCGCCCGGTACCGGCCGGCGAATGGGTGTAGCGGCCCGCGATGCGGACCGCTTCCTCGGAGAACCCAGCGAAGGAACTCGGCGCCGTACCGGGCCTCGGCGCGGCTCTCCGGCAGCGCCTTGCCCATCTCGAGGCTCATCAGCAAGGTGAACTCCTCGGCGCGGGCGGTGACCGCCTCGAAGGCCGCGCGCAGCAGCTCACCGCGTTCGCGGGGCGCGGTCGCCGCCCACTCCGGCCCGGCCGCGACCGCCGCGTCCAGTGCTCTGGCCGCGTCGGCGGGACTCGCGTCGGCGACTTCGGTGAGGACCTTCCCGGTCGCCGGATCATGAACGGGAAAGGTCGCGCCGTTCTCCGCAGCGGCCCAGTCGCCGCCGAGGAACAGATCGGTGGGCACGGTTCGCAGCATCTCCGAGATGTCCATGTCCCCATCATGCGCCCGCGCATTTCACATCGGTTTCCGACCGACCGGTAACTTCCGTTCCGCACTAGTCTCTGCAGACATGGAAAACGTGACGCGAACCGCCCCGTGGCAACAGCTCGCCGAACATCGTGCGGAGATCGAGTCGCTGCACCTGCGCGAGTTGTTCGCGGCGGAACCGGGTCGCGCCGAGGCGTTCACGCTCACCGCCGCCGACCTGTACATCGACTACAGCAAGCACCTGATCACCGGCCGCACCCGCGAGTTGCTGCTCGACCTGGCCCGCGCGTGCGGCGTCGAAGCACACCGCGATCGGATGCTCGCCGGCGAGCACATCAACACCTCGGAGGACCGCGCGGTGCTGCACACGGCGCTGCGGCTTCCCCGCGAGGCGACGCTCACCGTCGACGGCCAGGATGTCGTCGCCGACGTGCACGCGGTGCTCGACAAGATGGGTGAATTCACCGACCGGGTCCGTGACGGCCGGTGGCGCGGCGCCACCGGGGAACGCATCACCACGGTCGTCAACATCGGCATCGGTGGGTCGGATCTGGGTCCGGTGATGGTGTACCGGGCGTTGCGGCACTACGTCGACGCCGGTGTCGAGGCCCGGTTCGTCTCCAACATCGATCCGGCGGATCTGACCCACAACCTGCAGGGTCTCGACCCGGCCCGGACGCTGTTCGTCGTTGCGTCCAAGACGTTCTCGACGCTCGAAACCCTGTCGAACGCGACCGCGGCGCGGCGCTGGCTGGTCGCGGCGCTCGGCGAGGACGCCGTCGCGAAGCACTTCGTCGCGGTGTCCACCCACAAGGAGCGGGTCGTCGAGTTCGGGATCGACCCGGAGAACATGTTCGGGTTCTGGGACTGGGTCGGCGGCCGGTATTCGGTGGGCTCGGCGATCGGGTTGTCGGTGATGGCCGCGATCGGCAGGGAGCGGTTCGCGGAACTGCTCGCCGGGTTCCACGCGATGGACACCCATTTCGCGACGGCGCCGCTCGAATCGAACGCGCCGGTGCTGCTCGGTCTGCTCGGCGTCTGGTACACCAGCTTCCTCGGGGCGCAGTCCCGCGCGGTACTGCCCTACAGCAACGATTTGGTGCGGTTCCCCGCGTATCTGCAGCAGCTGACGATGGAGTCGAACGGCAAGTCGGTGCGCTCGGACGGCACCGCGGTGGACTATCCGACCGGGGAGATCTTCTGGGGTGAGCCGGGCACCAACGGCCAGCACGCGTTCTACCAGCTCCTGCATCAGGGCACGCACCTGATCCCGGCGGACTTCATCGGCTTCGCCCGCCCCCTCGACGACCTGCCGACGATCGACGGACGCGGCTCGATGCACGACGTGCTCATGTCGAACTTCTTCGCGCAGTCGACGGTGCTCGCGTTCGGCAAGTCCGCCGAGCAGATCCGCGCCGAAGGCACCGACGAGGCGCTGGTGCCGCACAAGGTGATGCCCGGCAACCGCCCGTCGACGACGGTCCTGGCCCCGTCGCTGACCCCCTCCACGCTGGGTCAGCTGATCGCGCTGTACGAACACGAGGTGTTCGTGCAGGGCGTGATCTGGGGTATCGATTCGTTCGACCAGTGGGGTGTCGAACTCGGCAAGGCGCAGGCGCTCGCGCTGGAACCGGCGCTGACCGAGCCGGAAGAGCCCGCATCCCTGGGGGATTCGTCGACGGACGCGCTGATCCGCGAGTACCGGCGGCTCCGCAACAGCTGACGATCTACGCGGCTTCTG
>NZ_JADZGH010000218.1:997-2430 GCF_015865005.1 Rhodococcus sp. CX | reverse complement strand
GCGAATTCGACTGCCGGGCGATAACGACGCGACGACCGTCAGGCGGCCCGGGGATTCGACCACGCGGCGGTGGTGTGGGTGTGGCCGCTCTCGTCGATCAGGCGGGCCGGCATACCGTACTGCTCGAGCCAGCGCATCGCCCCGAGGCCTCGGCGCAGAGCGGTCGCACAGGCCGCGTCCGCCCACACCGCGTCCGCGGCGATGACGGTGACCTCGCGCCACAGCGAATCCCGGGAGTCCCCCGCCGTGCGCGTCGACATCGCGGCACCGGCCGGGAGTTCGACGGTTCCGCCCCCGGGCAGGTCGATCTGCCAGCCGCCGGCCGGGCAGTTGCCGGCGGTGGCCATCGTTTCGCCCATCCGCACCAGGACTCCGCATTCGAGGTCGCGGGCCACCGCGGCGGCGGCCCGGTCGACGGTGTCGGCCTTCGCGGTCTCGCTGATGTCCAGGCTCACCCCGTACGGGGTGAGGACGGTCTCGCCGTCGAGTTGCACGTCGAGGTAGGTGGGCAGCGGGTGGATCGGCGCCGTGGAGGCCTCGTCGAGGTCGGCGTCGTCGGCCGACAGCGGATCGACGACGCCGTCGGTCATCCGGGCCGCCCACAACGCCGAGCGCAGCAGCACCGACAGCCGGGGGCTGACCTGCACCGGGATGCCCTGCGCGAGGTTGACGGCGTGGATCTCGGCGTCGCCGCGCTGCGGATTGCAGGCCGCTTCGGACTCGATGACGATGTCCCGCACGAGCCGCTCGGCGTCGCGCAACGCATCGTACTCGGTCACGGCCAGCGTGACTCGTTCCCCCCACCCCCGCCATCTGCTGAATCTGATCATGACGGGCTCCACGCACGTTCGATTCGGTGACGATGCCTACCAGTATGCCCCGGTCACAGTCTGGCCAGAATCCCAGCGGTGTCGACCCCGGTCGGCAGGGTGCCCAGCGCGATGCCCCAGTCGTGGTCGAGGCGGCTCGCGCAGAACGCGTCGGCGACGGCCGGATGCCCGTGCCGCACCAGTTGCGCACCCTGCAGGACCAGGGCCATGAGTTCGACGACCCGCCGGGCCCGGTATTCGACGTTCTCGAGGTCGGCGAGTTCCTTGCCGACCCGGGAGATCGCGTCGTCGAGCCGGCGATCGGCGCCCTCGGCGAGCCGGGCCTCGGCGAAGAACGCCTCGACGGTGTCGGGTTGCTTGATCATGGCGCGCAGCGCATCGAGCGCGGCGACGTTGCCGGATCCCTCCCAGATCGACATGAGCGGCGACTCCCGGAACAGCCGGGGCATGCCCGACTCCTCCGCGTAGCCGTTGCCGCCGAGGCATTCGAGGGCCTCGGCGGCGTGCGCCGGTGTCCGCTTGCACACCCAGTACTTGGTGACGGCGAGTGCGATGCGTCGCAGCGCAGCCTCCTGCGGGTCGCCCGAGGCGCGGTCGGTGGCG
>NZ_JADZGH010000218.1:0-987 GCF_015865005.1 Rhodococcus sp. CX | reverse complement strand
TCGGCGAGCACGTTCCGCATGAGCGGCTGGTCGATCAGCAATGCGCCGAACGCTTTCCGGTGACGCGCGTGGTGCACCGCGCGCAGCGCGGCCATCCGCATGCCCATCGACGAACCGATGACGCAGTCGAGCCGGGTCATGTTGACCATCTCGATGATGGTCGCGACACCGCGCCCCTCGGGTCCGACGAGCCAGCCGGTCGCACCCTGGTATTCGATCTCCGAGGACGCGTTGGACTTGTTGCCGAGCTTGTCCTTGAGCCGCTGGATGTGGATGCGGTTGCGGGTGCCGTCGGGAAGCACGCGCGGCAACAGGAAACAGCTCGGCCCGTGTTCGGTCTGCGCGAGGGTCAGGAACAGGTCCGACATCGGGGCCGACGTGAACCACTTGTGCCCGACGATCGTGTGGCTGCCGTCGGCGTTCGGTGTCGCGGTGGTGGTATTGGCGCGCACGTCGGAGCCGCCCTGCTTCTCCGTCATGGACATGCCCGCGATCAGCCCGCGCTTCGAACTCGGTTCGCGCAGACCGAAGTCGTAGTGGGGTGCCGCGAGCAGCGGTTCGTAGCGTTCGGCGAGTTCGGGGTTGTGCCGCAGTGCGGGGATCGCCGCGTAGGTCATCGAGATCGGGCACATGTGCCCGGCGTCGGCCTGTCCCCACGTGTAGAACTTCGCGGCGCGGGCGACGTGGGCGCCCGGCCGCGGGTCGCGCCAGGGCGCGCCGTGCAGTCCGTGTTCGACGGCGACGGTCATCAGGTCGTGCCAGTGCGGGTGGAACTCGACCTCGTCGATGCGGTTGCCGTAACGGTCGTGGGTGTGTAGGACGGGCGGGTACTCGTTGGCGAGTCGGCCCCAGTCCTGGGCGCGGGCGCCGCCGGCGAGGACACCGAGGGCGCGCACCTCGTCCTCGGCCCAACCGGCACCTTCGCGGCGCAGTCCCTCGAGCAGCGACGCGTCGTCGGCGGCGTCGTAGGGCACGAGGTCGGGGACC
>NZ_JADZGH010000217.1:37707-40185 GCF_015865005.1 Rhodococcus sp. CX | reverse complement strand
CCGTTCTCGATGCCCCAGCCGAAGCCGTAGGCGCGTTCGGGGGTGGCCGGAAAGTGGCGAACCTGGAACACCACGATGAGCACTTCGTGATGAGTGTTACTATGTGGCATGTTTTCGATCCTAAGTCGAAAACCCCCGAATACGGAAATCCGGGCGCAGCCCGCCCCGGATTGCACGAAGGAGCCAGTCCATGACCACGATCGAGTGGGCGGGAGCCGCCGCAATCGTCGACGGCCCCGGTGGCTACGCCGGCATCGACGCGACGCCGGAGTGGGCCGAGGAGGTCCGTCGGCTGGCCCGCGAGCGCAACGCGACGCTGCTGGCGCACAACTACCAGCTGCCTGCCATCCAGGACATCGCAGATCACGTCGGTGACTCCCTCGCGCTCTCGCGCATCGCTGCCGAGGCGGAGGAGGACACCATCGTCTTCTGTGGCGTGCACTTCATGGCCGAGACCGCGAAGATCCTCAGCCCGAACAAGACAGTGCTGATCCCGGACGAGCGCGCCGGCTGCTCGCTCGCGGACTCGATCACCGCAGATCAGCTGCGCGAATGGAAAGCCGAGTACCCGGACGCCGTCGTCGTCTCGTACGTCAACACCACCGCCGAGGTCAAGGGCCTGACCGACATCTGCTGCACGTCCTCGAACGCGGTCGACGTCGTCGCCTCCATCGACCCCGACCGTGAGGTGCTGTTCCTGCCCGACCAGTTCCTCGGTGCCCACGTCAAGCGCGTCACCGGCCGCGAGAACATGCACATCTGGGCCGGCGAATGCCACGTCCACGCCGGCATCAACGGCGAGGAACTGGCCGCCCAGGCCAAGTCGCACCCGGACGCGGACCTGTTCGTCCACCCCGAATGCGGCTGCGCCACCTCCGCCCTCTACCTGGCCGGGGAAGGCTTCGTGCCTGACGACAAGGTCAAGATCCTCTCGACCGGCGGCATGATCGACGCCGCGCGCGCGACCGGCGCCAAGCAGGTCCTCGTCGCCACCGAGGTCGGCATGCTCCACCAGCTCCGCAAGGCCGCACCGGGCATCGACTTCCAGGCGGTCAACGACCGCGCCTCCTGCCCGTACATGAAGATGATCACCCCCGCCTCCCTGCTGCGTTGCCTGCGCGAGGGCAAGGACGAGGTGCACGTGGACCCGGCCGTCGCCGAGCGTGCCCGCCTGTCCGTGCAGCGGATGATCGCCATCGGCAATCCCGGCGGCGGCGAGTGACGACGCCTACGGGGGTCGGCGTGGGCTGGGAGGCCCGCGCCGACCTGGTGGTCGTGGGCGGCGGGGTTGCGGGACTGACCGCGGCCCGCGCGGCCGCGCGGCGCGGCCTGACCGTGCTCACCCTCAGCAAGGGCGGCCCCACCGACACCTCCACCCAGTACGCGCAGGGCGGCATCGCCGTGGTCGCCCCGACCGGCGACAGCGTCGACTCGCACGTCGCCGACACCCTCGCCGCCGGTGGTGGCCTGTGTGACGAGGACGCGGTCCGTTCCATCGTCAGCGCCGGCCCGCACGCCGTCGCCGCGCTCACCGATCTCGGTGCCGTCTTCGACCGCGGCCGCGACGGGGACGTCGCCCGCACCCGCGAGGGCGGGCACTCGACCCGGCGCATCATCCACGCCGGCGGCGACGCCACCGGCATGGAGGTGCAGCGCGCGCTCAACGCCGCGAGCCTGCCCGTGTTGTTCGGGGCTGCGGCCGCCCGGATCCTCACCGATGCGCGCGGCGTCACCGGAGTCCTCGTCCTCGACGAGCGCGGCCTCGGCGTCGTGCACACCCCCGCCGTGCTGCTCGCCACCGGTGGGCTGGGCCAGCTGTATGCGTGCAGCACCAATCCGGCCGGTGCCACCGCCGACGGCATCGCACTGGCGTTGCACGCCGGTGCCGCGGTCGCGGACGTCGAATTCGTGCAGTTCCACCCGACCGTGCTGTACGCGCGGGGCGGCGAGGGCCGGCGCCCGCTGATCAGCGAGGCGGTCCGCGGTGAGGGCGCACGCCTCATCGATTCGCACGGCGCCTCGATCACCGCGGGCGTGCACCCGCTCGGTGATCTCGCACCCCGCGACGTGGTTTCCCGTGCCATCGCCGAGCGGCTCGCCGTGCTGGGGGAGGAGCACGTGTTCCTCGACGCGCGGCACCTCGACGGCTTCGCCGAACGGTTCCCGACGATCACCGCCTCGTGCCTGGCCGTCGGTCTCGACCCGGCCGACGACCTGATCCCGGTCGCCCCGGCCGCGCACTACTCGTGCGGTGGCGTCGTCACCGACGTGCACGGCCGCACCGCGGTGCCCGGCCTGTACGCGGCGGGGGAGGTCGCCCGCACCGGCCTGCACGGTGCGAACCGGCTGGCGTCGAACAGCCTCCTCGAAGGACTCGTGCTCGGCGAACGCGCCGGGCACGCCGCCGCCGAGGAACGCGCCGGACTGCGCGTGGAAGCGACCGACGCGACGTTGCCGGCCCGCCGACGCGCGGACCGC
>NZ_JADZGH010000217.1:28515-37697 GCF_015865005.1 Rhodococcus sp. CX | reverse complement strand
CGTCCGCGACGACGCCGGGCTCGCCGCGGCCCAGGCCGGCCTCCTGGACGCCGAGTACGCCCTGTGCGCCGACGCCACCGCGCTCGAGGACGCCGCGCTGACCGTCACCGCGGACGCGCTGCTCGTCGCGGCACGCGCCCGCACCGAGAGCCGCGGCTGCCACACCCGCAGCGACTGCCCCGACACCGATCCGGCGCAGGCGCGCAGCCTCGAGATCCGCCTGGTCGACGGCGACGTCGCCCTGACCATCCCCGACCTGACAGGAGTGCGTTAGACAATGGCCACCGAGTTGCCCGAAGGCCTCGACCGCGACGAGATCCTCACCCTGATCCGGGTCGCGCTCGACGAGGACCTGCGTTACGGCGCCGACGTCACGTCCGAAGCGACGGTGCCGGCGGACGCGGTCGCGACCGCGGCGGTGGTGCCGCGCTCACCGGGCACGATCGCCGGCGTCGACGTGGGCCTGATGGTCCTCGACGAGGTGATCGGCGACGGCAACTACCAGGTGCTCGACCGGGTCCAGGACGGGCATCGGGTGCAGGCCGGTGAGCCGGTGCTCACCGTCGAGGCGCCGACGCGGGGCCTGCTCACCGCCGAGCGCACCATGCTGAACCTGATGTGCCACATGTCCGGCATCGCCACCGCGACCGCGCACTGGGTGGACGCGGTCGCCGGAACCGAGGCGAAGATCCGCGACAGCCGCAAGACGCTGCCCGGGTTGCGCGCCCTGCAGAAGTACTCGGTGCGCGTCGGTGGCGGCGTCAACCACCGCATGGGTCTCGGCGACGAGGCGCTCATCAAGGACAACCACGTCGCCGCCGCCGGTTCGGTGGTCGCGGCGCTGCGCGCGGTGCGTGCGCACGCCCCGGGCATCCCGTGCGAGGTCGAGGTGGACAGCCTCGAACAGTTCGACGAGGTGCTCGCCGAGAAGGCCGAGCTGATCCTGCTCGACAACTTCCCGGTGTGGCAGACGCAGATCGCGGTGCAGCGCCGCAACACCCACGCACCGCAGACCCGGCTCGAATCGTCCGGTGGGCTGACCCTCGAGGTCGCCGCGGACTACGCGCGCACCGGCGTCGACTACCTCGCGGTCGGGGCGCTCACGCACTCGGTGACGGTCCTCGATCTCGGCCTGGACATGTAACACCGGTTCGGGCGTCGATCCGGCGCGAATCTTCCTCCGCGCCAGGCGAAGTGAGCGGAGTCGGCCGCGGTGACGAGAGCTCGGCACCGCGGCCGCTGTCCTGATGCAGGGTGCAGGCCGGTGGTCAGTCGGCGGGAAGGTCGCGCACGTACCGGCCGGGGGCAGCCTCGAGCGGCGGATACCGGTCGCTGCCGGGTGCGGCGGGTGCGGCGGTCTCCTCTCCGCTGCGGGCGATTGCCCAGTCCGCCCAGGCCTCCCACCAGCTGCCCTGCTGTCGTTCGGCGTGCTCGGGCCAGGTGTCCGGATCCGGGCCCGGTGTGCCGCCGGTCCAGTAGTGGGCCTTGGGGTTGCCGGGCGGGTTGACCAGGCTGGCGATGTGCCCGGAGAAGCTGAGCACGAACTCGGTGTCGCCGCCGAGCAATTGGGTGGTGCGGTAGCAGCTGCGCCACGCGGTCAGGTGATCGGCGATGGCACCGGAGACGAAGGTGGGCACGGTGATCGACTTCAGGTCCACCGGCGTGTCCAGCACGGTGAGCCCGCCCGGCTCGACGAGCAGATTGTCGCGGAAGATGTCGAGGAACTGACCGTGCAGGGCGCCGGGCAGGTTGGTGCCGTCGGCGTTCCAGGCGAGGATGTCGAACGCCGGCGGGGTGCGTCCCATCAGGTAGTTGTTGACGACGTAGTTGAACACCAGATCGTTCGGACGCATCCAGGTGAACGCCGAGCCCATGTCCCGGGCGCTGATCAGGCCCTTGCGGCGCGAGCGGCCCTTCGCGAACCGGACCAGCGCGGGGCGCGCGAACGCGCCGAGCAAGGCCGGGTTACCGAAGTCGAGCATCGTCACCGCGTACGCCATGCTGTGCACCCGGTCATCGCCCTGAGCGGCGAGATGGTTGAGCGCCGTAGTGGCGAGGATGCCGCCGGCGCAGAACCCGATCAGGTTCACGTCGTCGCTGCCGGTGATCTCCCGCACCTCGTCGATCGCCCGGAGTATCCGCGCGGCGTAGGTGTCCATGTCCCAGTCGCCCTGCTCGGCGCTGGGATTGCGCCACGACAGCATGAAGGTCTGCAGGCCCCGGCCGACGTTGTACTCGACGAAGCTGCGTCCCGGCCGCAGGTCCAGGAAGTAGTACCGGCCGATCGGTGGCGGCACCACCAGCACCGGCCGGCTGCGCACCGTGGTCGTGGTGGGGGTGTACTGGATCACCTCGGCGACCGGGTCGCGGGAGACCACCGCTCCCGGGGTCACCGCGAGGTCCTTACCGACGGTGAAGGCGTCGCGCGGCACCATCGACGGCATGCCCCGGTTCTCGATCACATCGGTGACGAAATGCTTGGTGCCGCGCACCAGACTGAGTCCGGCGGTGTCGAACGCTTCCTTCAGTGCCGCAGGGTTGGTCCACAGGTAGTTCGTCGGGGCCAGAGCCGCGGTGAGGATGTCGGCGGCGAATTTGGCCTCGGCCGCCCGGCGCGCGTCGATCGCGCGGCCGACGTCGTCGACCACGCCGTCGACGGCGCCCGTGGCCGCCAGGTAGGTCTGTTCGAGGCGGTGGTAGGCCGGGTGTGTATCCCATGCCGGGTCGGCGAACCGGCGATCGCCCTTGGCCGGGGCCACCGTCGACCGGCCGACGGCGATCTTCGCCAGTTCCTTGCCGAACGCGGCGCTGTGCCGGGCCACTGTCCGTCCGTGGCCGAACACATCGGCCAGGGCGCCGAGGGCCATCCCGAGCCCAGGGGGTGCGACGTCCTCGCCACCGCCGATCGATTCCTCGACGTCGTCCCTGATCACGGGTCGTGTCTGGGTCATCGCGGGTCTCCCTTCGACACCTGAATTGTCGCACCGCATAGGTGCCGTGGCGGCCGACGATATCGAATTGCATTACAAGACAGCACATTCAAGCAGTATGTATCTCGACGCGGAGGAGCTCGGCGCGACGTTCCGGACGACGGAAGCAGCGGTGTACGAATGGATATCGACAGCACCGGGTGCGATCTCGGCGATGCCCAATCCGCGTGACCACGAAACATCCATCGTGACCACGAAACATCCATCACGGCAACGCAAGTCCCTGAAGGCGCACCGTCGGTGCGGACCCTGGTGGGAGACCCGGGTCGGCAACGGTGTTAGTGTCGGTGCCGTCCACACGGGAGCCCTATTGCAGGGGCTGAGATCGGGCTGACGCAGCCTGCGACCGTCGAACCTGCCCGGGTAATGCCGGCGAAGGAAGTAGGAACAGCTCCGATGAGCGCATCGAACGCCCATGCTCTGACCCATGTCCACGACGAGGAACACGACCTCCACGTTCCCGTCACGGAAATCCGCTTGGAGAACTCCCCGGGCGGGGTCCCGAACCCGCCACTGCGGGTCTACCGCACCGAGGGTCCCGGCAGCGACCCGGAGGTCGGGCTCCCGCCGGCACGGGCCTCCTGGATCGCCGCTCGCGGCGACGTCGAGCAGTACCCGGGCCGGGAACGGGATCTGCTCGACGACGGTCGCTCGGCCGCCCGGCGTGGTGAGGCGTCCCGGGAGTGGAAAGGCCCCCGCCGTGTCCCGGTGCGGGCGAAGGCGGGCCGGACGGTCACGCAGATGCACTACGCCAGGGCCGGGATCATCACCCAGGAGATGCGGTTCGTGGCATTGCGGGAGAACTGCGATGTGGAACTGGTACGCACCGAACTGGCGGCGGGGCGGGCGATCATCCCGGCCAACGTCAACCATCCCGAGTCCGAGCCGATGATCATCGGCAGGGCGTTCCTGGTGAAGATCAACGCCAACATCGGCAACTCGGCGGTGACCGGCTCCATCGCCGAGGAGGTGGACAAGATGCGCTGGGCCACCCGCTGGGGCGCGGACACCGTGATGGACCTGTCCACCGGCGAGGACATCCACACCACCCGGGAGTGGATCATCCGCAACTCCCCGGTGCCGATCGGCACGGTGCCGATCTACCAGGCCCTGGAGAAGGTCAACGGGCAGGCGGAGGCGTTGACCTGGGAGATTTTCCGCGACACCGTGATCGAGCAGTGCGAACAGGGCGTGGACTACATGACCATCCATGCCGGGGTGCTGCTGCGCTACGTGCCGCTGACGGCCGAGCGGGTCACCGGCATCGTCTCCCGGGGCGGGTCGATCATGGCCGGGTGGTGCCTGGCCCACCACGAGGAGAATTTCCTCTACACCCACTTCGACGAGCTCTGCGAGATCTTCGCCCGCTACGACGTCGCTTTCTCCCTCGGTGACGGGCTGCGGCCCGGGTCGATCGCCGACGCCAACGACGCCGCCCAGTTCGCCGAGCTGGACACCCTCGCCGAACTGACCGCCCGCGCCTGGGCTCACGACGTGCAGGTCATGGTGGAGGGGCCCGGCCACGTCCCGCTGCACCTGGTGCGGGAGAACGTGGAGCAGCAGCAGAAGCTGTGTCACGGCGCGCCCTTCTACACCCTGGGCCCGCTGGTGACCGACATCGCCCCGGGCTACGACCACATCACCTCCGCGATCGGGGCCGCCGAGATCGCCCGCTACGGCACGGCGATGCTGTGCTACGTCACGCCGAAGGAGCATCTGGGACTGCCGAACCGGGACGACGTGAAGACCGGGGTGATCACGTACAAGATCGCCGCCCACGCCGCGGACCTCGCCAAGGGTCATCCCGGTGCCGCCGAGCGTGACGACGCGTTGTCGAAGGCGCGTTTCGAGTTCCGGTGGCGGGACCAGTTCGCTCTGTCCCTGGATCCGGAGACCGCCGAGGAGTTCCACGACGAGACGCTGCCGGCCGAACCGGCCAAGACCGCGCACTTCTGCTCGATGTGCGGGCCGAAGTTCTGCTCCATGCGCATCTCCCAGGACATCCGGGACCGGTTCGGTGATGCCACCGAGCAGGCGGTCGTCGCCGGGATGCAGCACAAATCCGCCGAGTTCCGAGCCGCCGGCGGCACGGTCTACCTCGATACACCCGCCGTCCCGTCCCCCTGAGGGTTCGTCGGCGGAACGGGACGGCGGCAGGGTCGGGTCGGCGAGCACGCCGGGCGTGTCCGGCGAGGTCACGCCGCTGACGACAGGTGGTACTTGCCGACGGGCCGGGCCGGGCACAGAGTGGAACGGTGACGGGCACCGACCGCGACCGTGCCGACCCGGCCGCATCGGTCGCGTTCACGCACCGCGAGATCCTCTCCATCCTCAGCGGATTGATGCTGGGGATGTTCCTGGCCGCCCTCGATCAGACCGTCGTCGCCACCGCGATCCGGACGATCGCCGACGACCTGAACGGCTATGCGCTGCAGGCGTGGGTCACCACGGCGTATCTCGTCACCGCGACGATCACGACGCCGTTGTACGGCAAGCTGTCCGACATCTACGGGCGACGCCGGCTGTACCTGACGGCGATCTCCGTGTTCCTGCTGGGTTCGCTGCTGTGCTCGTTCGCCACCTCGGTGTACATGCTCGCCGCGTTCCGGGCGATCCAGGGCATCGGCGCCGGCGGCCTGATGTCGCTGGCGCTGGCGATTCTCGGCGACATCCTCGCGCCTCGCGAACGTGCCAAATACCAGGCGTATTTCCTCGCCGTGTTCGGCGTCTCCAGCGTGCTCGGTCCGGTCCTCGGCGGTTTCTTCGCCGGGACCGGCAGCCTGCTCGGTATCACGGGCTGGCGGTGGGTGTTCCTGGTCAACGTTCCCGTCGGGGTGCTCGCCCTCGTGGTGGTGGCCCGCAATCTGCGGCTGCCCGCGCAGCGCCGGGCGATCCGCATCGACTGGTGGGGTGCGCTGGCGCTCGTCGTCGCGGTGGTGCCGCTGCTCGTCGTCGCCGAACAGGGCCGCGAATGGGGCTGGGGCAGCGGCCCGGCGGTGAGCTGCTATCTCGTCGGCGGTGTCGGGGTGGCGGTGTTCGTCGCCGTCGAGATCGGAATGAAGGACGCGGCGCTGATCCCGATGCGGTTCTTCCGCAATCGCACGTTCGCGCTGGGTGTGCTGATCTCGCTGCTCGTCGGCACCGCGATGTTCGGAGGCATCTCACTGCTGCCGCAGTACCTGCAGGTGGTGCGTGGATCGTCACCGACGGTCGCCGGGCTGCAGATGATCCCGATGGTGCTCGGCATCATGACCGGCTCGGTGTTCTCGGGCCAGCTCATCGCGCGCACCGGGCACTACCGGATCTACCCGATCATCGGATCGGCGATGCTCACCGTCGGCATGTTCCTGCTGCACACGATCGCCACGGACACGGCGCTGCCGCTCGTGATGGCCTACATGGCGATCCTCGGGTTCGGCCTGGGCAATCTCCTGCAGCCGATCACCCTCGCGTTGCAGAACGCGTTGCCACCGCAGGACATGGGGGTGTCCACCGCGGCGGCCACGTTCTTCCGGCAGATCGGCGGCACCCTCGGGGTGGCGGTGTTCCTGTCGATCCTGTTCGCCCGGGTCACTTCCGCGATCGCCGAGCGTCTGGCCGCCGCGGCCGCCGATCCCGGTTTCCGGTCGGCGCTGACCGCGGCGACGCGCGGGGGTGATCCGGTCGACGCGTCGTTCGCCCGCGGTGTGCTCGAACGGGATCCGGGTGCGCTCGAATCGGTGCTCGGGGACAGTTCGATCGTGCAGCGGCTGAACCCGGTTCTCGCGCGACCGCTCGCCGACGGGTTCGCCGACGCGATGGACACGGTCTTCCTCGTGACCTCGGTCGTCGGTGTGGTGACGGTCGTGCTGGTGCTGCTCTGGCGGGAGGTACCGCTGCGACCCGATTCCGGCCTCGCCGCGGCCCGGGCCACGGACACCGGTAACTGAACATGCATTCGCAGTGCATCAGATCGGTCGTTCGAACGGTGGCGATCCCGGTGGTTCATCACGTAGAACTTTGGAGAGCACCCGATGTGATCGCTCTCACTACGGGTGCTTTTCCGGTGAGCTGCAGGGGGCTCACCCCGAAGTGAGCTCTCGCGTGGCGGGTAGCGGAAAGAAACCGAATGCGGTTACCGATGTCACCGACCGATTCGATGTTCCTGCTCGGCGAGTCCCGTGAGCATCCGATGCACGTCGGGGGACTGCTGCTGCTGCAGCCACCGGAGGGCGCCACCGATCAGGATGTTCGAGCTCTGTTCGTCGAGGCGTTGTCCCGCGACGACGATGTGGCGCCGCTGTGGCGCCGCCGCGCGGTGCGGTCGCTGTCCACGCTCTGGCAGTGGGCGTGGGAGGAGGATCCTCGCTTCGACCTCGACCACCACGTACGCTTCAACGCCCTGCCGCGACCGGGCGGTATCGACGAGCTGTGGGAGCTGGTGTCGCGCCTGCACAGCACCGTCCTGGACCGGTCCCGGCCCCTGTGGGAGATCTACCTGATCGAGGGGCTGGCCGACGGCAGGTACGCGATCTACGTCAAGATCCACCACGCCCTCGCCGACGGTGTCGGTGCGATGAAACTGCTGCGGCGTGTGCTCTCCACCGATCCGTGCGAGACCGGGATGCCGGCGCCGTGGGGCACCGTGGACCGTTCGGACCCGGCGAGGTCCGCGGTCGGTACCGCCATCGATCTGCCCGGCGCGATCGTCCGCGCGGTGCGCGCGACCGTCGCGGAGGCCGTCGGGCTCGTGCCGGCGCTGGTGGGAACCGTCGATCGGGCGCTGCACGACCGCGGTGGGTCGATGTCGCTGTCCGCGCCGAACAGCATGTTCAACGTGCCCATCGCGGGGGCACGCCGGTTCGCGGCCCGATCGTGGCCGCTCGAACGCGTGCAGATGGTCGCGAAGGCCGCCGAGGCCACCGTCAACGACGTGGTGCTCGCGATGTCGGCGGGCGCGCTGCGCACGTTCATGCTCGAACACGACGCCCTGCCCGACGATCCGCTCATCGCGATGGTCCCGGTGTCGCTGCGCAAGGACAAGGATCCGGGCGGCAACGACATCGGCGTCCTCATGTGCAATCTCGCGACCCACCTCGCGGACCCGCAGGCCCGCCTGGAGGCCGTTCGGGACTCGATGGCCGAGGGCAAGCAGTCGATGGAAGGGATGTCGACGGTGTCGCGGCTCGCGGCGAGTGCCCTGGGCATCGCGCCGCTCGCGGTGGGGGTGCTCACCGGGAACCGGGCGTTGCCGCGGCCACCGTTCAACGTGATCGTCTCGAACGTGCCCGGTCCCACGGATCCGTTGTACTGGAACGGTTGCCGCGTCGACGCCCTGTATCCGCTGTCGGTGCCGGTCGACGGGCAGGCGCTGAACATCACGTGCACGAGCACCGACGGCGAGATCGCGTTCGGTCTCACGTCGTGCGGGCGCAGCATCCGGCAGTTGCATCCACTGCTCGATCATCTCGGCGCGGAACTCGAGGCGCTCGAGGCTGCGTACGAGGTGGGGGCCCCGGCGTAGGCGGTGGTCGTCAGCCGTGGTCGATGTACGACTCGAGCTGGTCGCGCTCGGCCTGCAGTTCGTCGATGCGGCTCTTGACGATGTCGCCGATGCTGACGATGCCCGCGAGGTGCCCGTCCACGAGCACGGGCAGATGCCGGATCCGCCGCTCGGTCATGGTCTCGGCGAGACTGTCGACGCTGTCGCTCGGCAGGCACGTGTACATCGCCGTGGTCATCACGTCGGAGACGCGTGCATCGAGGACGCCGGGGCCGTGCACGTGGATCAGCCGGACCACGTCGCGTTCGGTGACGATGCCGATCGGGGCGGTGTCCTCGAGGACGACCAGGGCGCCCAAATTTCGGGTGGCCAGGACTTCGACGACCTCCCCGACGGTCGCGGTCGGGGGCACGGTCACGACGGCCCGGCCCTTGTTGCGCAGCACATCCGCGATTCGCATCCGGATCTCCGATCCATCCGCTCGTCCGTTATCCGCCCGCGTCCAGCACCGGCAGACATCGAGCGTATGCCAGGGTCGCGACCCGCCCCGGAGTCTTTACCGACTCGTGACCGATGCGCGGCTGCCTGCGCCGGTTTCGGCTTCGCTAGGCTCCTCGCCGTGACTCGATTCGATGCCGACGTCGTTGCTGCCGTGACCGGACACATGAACGACGACCATGCCGACGACAACCTGTTGATCGTCCGTGCCT
>NZ_JADZGH010000217.1:25572-28505 GCF_015865005.1 Rhodococcus sp. CX | reverse complement strand
GCGGAGCCCACCGCCACGGCGGCGCGCATGATCGGTCTCGACGCCGAGGCCGGGCAGTGGCAGCTGACCACCGGCGACGGCGACGAGCGGATCGTGCGGGTGCCGTGGCTCGAACCGGCCGGCGACCGGGCGGCGATCCGTGGCGCGGTGGTGGCGCTCTACCACGCGGCGTGCGAGCGACTCGGCGTCGCGACCGCCGAGCACTGACTCGAACGCCCCGCCCGAGGGCGGTCAGTGCTCCTTCGGCGTGCGGTCGGCGAGATCCTGGAGGTGCGCTCCTTCGGTGACCTCGTGGCTGCTGCTGCCCCAGCCGACGTGCGATTCGGCGCGCATCCGATCCGACATGTGCGGGTAGTGCAGCTCGAACGCCGGACGCTCCGACCGGATGCGCGGCAGCTCGGTGAAGTTGTGCCGCGGCGGCGGGCAGGAGGTGGCCCACTCCAGCGAGTTGCCGTAACCCCACGGGTCGTCGACCGTGACGACCTGGCCGTACCGGTAGCTCCTGAAGACGTTCCACAGGAACGGCAGCGTCGACGCGCCGAGGATGAACGCGCCCACGGACGAGATGCTGTTCAGCGTGGTGAAGCCGTCGGTGGGCAGGTAGTCGGCGTAGCGACGCGGCATGCCCTCGTTGCCCAGCCAGTGCTGCACCAGGAAGGTGGTGTGGAAGCCGATGAACGTCAGCCAGAAGTGCCACCGTCCCAGGCGTTCGTCGAGCATGCGGCCGGTCATCTTCGGGAACCAGAAGTAGATGCCCGCGTAGGTGGCGAACACGATGGTGCCGAAGAGCACGTAGTGGAAGTGCGCGACCACGAAGTACGAGTCGTGCAGGTGGAAGTCCATCGGCGGGCTCGCGAGGATGATGCCGGTCAGGCCACCGAAGAGGAACGTGATGATGAAGCCGACCGAGAACAGCATCGGGGTCTCGAAAGTGAGCTGACCTTTCCACATCGTGCCGATCCAGTTGAAGAACTTCACGCCGGTCGGGACGGCGATGAGGAACGTCATGAACGAGAAGTACGGCAGCAGCACGGCGCCGGTGGCGTACATGTGGTGTGCCCACACCGCGATGGACAGGGCCGCGATCGCCAGGGTCGCGTAGACCAGGCCGGTGTAACCGAAGATCGGCTTACGGGAGAAGACCGGGAAGATCTCCGAGACGATGCCGAAGAACGGCAGCGCGATGACGTACACCTCGGGGTGGCCGAAGAACCAGAACAGGTGCTGCCACAGCAGGACGCCACCGGTGGCCGGGTCGAAGATGTGGCCACCGAGGTGACGGTCGACGAACAGACCGAAGAACGCGGCGGTGAGCAGCGGGAAGACCAGCAGGATCAGCAGGCTGGTGATGAGGATGTTCCAGGTGAAGATCGGCATCCGGAACATGGTCATGCCGGGGGCGCGCAGGCAGACGACGGTGGTCGTGAAGTTGACCGCACCGAGGATCGTGCCCAGACCCATGACGCCGAGGCCCAGGACCCAGAAGTCGGCGCCGACGCCCGGCGAGTGCAGCTCGCTCGTCAGCGGGGTGTAGGCGGTCCAGCCGAAGTCCGCGGCACCACCGGGGGTGATGAAGCCGGCGAGCACGATGGTCGCGCCGAACAGGTACAGCCAGTAGCTGAAGGAGTTCAGACGCGGGAACGCGACGTCGGGGGCGCCGATCTGCAGCGGGACGATGTAGTTCGCGAACGCGAACACGACCGGCGTCGCGTACATGAGCAGCATGATCGTGCCGTGCATGGTGAACAGCTGGTTGAACTGCTCGTTCGAAAGGAACTGCAGGCCGGGGACCGCGAGCTCGCTGCGCATCAGGAGGGCCATGAGGCCACCGATGAGGAAGAACGAGAACGAGGTGATGAGGTACATGATCCCGAGCAGCTTGGGATCTGTAGTCGTGATCATCTTGTAGATGAACGAACCCTTGGGTCCCTGCCGCGGCGGGTACGGCCTTGCTGCAGCTATCGGGACTGGCTGGGGCGCTACGGCAGTCACTAATCCTCCTGAATGCGCGCTCGACCTCGGGCTGGAGGCGAGCGGTCTCTGGCTTGCGCTGAGTCGAATCGTAGACCGTGCACACAGCGGTCGCCCACCGGGTCCTACTCAGTGTCGTACTCGGTGCGACAGCGTACCTCGAGGTGCTGTCACGACCAGGGTGTTGTTCGTGAGCAGAACCCTCGTGAGCCCCTTCCCCGGCGTGTCGCGCGCCGCCCCCGCGCGCGGATGATGTACGTCACATCGGACAGGGATTTAGGGTAGCGAAACCTTATCAGGCTAGTGTTGCGTCGTTGTTGCCCCGCTCCGAAAGTCCGAGGTATGGACGTGCTCCCTCGATTCCGCCGCCGCGCGACCGTCGCGCTCGCATCGGCACTCACCGCCGCAGTCGCCCTCGCCGGCTGCTCCGCCGACAACACCGAGCCGGAAACGTCCGTCTCGTCGACCGAGGGCTTCCCGCGCACGGTCGAACACTTCCGCGGCTCGACCACGCTCGACGAGGCTCCCCTGCGGGTCGTCGCGCTCGACACCAGCTACGCCGACGCGACGCTGCTGCTCGAGAGCGAACTCGTCGGCTACGTCGACTACCGCACCGAAGGACTGCCCGACTACCTCGGCGACGCCCCGGAGAAGTACGCCGCGAACGCCGTCTCGGTCGGCAAGGTCGCCGACGTGAGCCTGGAGAAGATCGCCGCCCTCGAGCCCGACCTGATCCTGTCCGCCGAGGTGCGCAACGGTGAGCAGTACGAGGAGCTGTCGGCGATCGCTCCCACCGTCTTCTCCCAGTCCACCGGACCGACCTGGAAGGACAACATCCGGCTCGCCGCCCGGGCGCTCGGCAAGGAGGACCTCGCCGAGCAGAAGATCGGCGAGTACGAGGCACGAGCGAAGGCGATCGGCGACGAGATCAACGCCTCGGCGAACAACCCGACCGTCTCGGT
>NZ_JADZGH010000217.1:16235-25562 GCF_015865005.1 Rhodococcus sp. CX | reverse complement strand
GCCGACCGCGCGCCTGTACCGCACCACCTCGTTCAGCGGCATCGTCCTCGAGGACGCGGGTCTGGCCCGGCCCGAGAGCCAGGGTCCGGATCCGGCCGACCCGAGCAGCATCATGAACGCCATCAGCCCCGAGCTGATCGCCCAGGCGGACGCCGACGTCATCTTCGTCTCGATGTACCGCGACGGCGACGGGAAGTCGGAGGGCGCCGCTCAGCCGTTCCTGACCAACCCGCTGTGGGGGAACCTCCGGGGCCGCAAGATCGACGTCGACGACAGCCTGTGGATGACTCCCGTCAGCATCCAGGGGGCCCACCTGATCCTCGACGACCTCGCGGAGGCGTTCGGGGTCGATCCGCACAAGGGATAACCTGGACCGTCCCCGAAACAGGAAGTGGTCGAATTGCCCGTTGTGCACCGGTCCCGAACTGCCGTCCTCGCCGCCGTCACCGTGGCGACGCTCGCCCTCGCGGGGTGCGGGGAAACCACGGACGATCCGGCGGACAGCATCGTGCGCACGACCACCCGCATCGCCGGGGCCGCGGTCGTCGGTGTCGATCGCGACACCACGACCGCGTGCCCGCTCCCCTCTCCCCTCGACGCGGGGCAGCCGGCCACCGGCACCCGGACCGTCGTGCACACCGCGGGCACCGCAGCGCATCGTCGTTCTCGACCTCGCGACGATGGACGCGGTGTGCGCGCTCGGTTTGTGGGAGCGGGTGGTCGGTGTGGCGTTCACCCCGATCGACCCCGGCTACTTCGACTACCTCGGCACCGGCATCGCCGAGTTGCCGTCGGTCGGTTCCGGCGACCTGCCCGATCTCGACCTGGTCGCGCAGGCGCAGCCGGATCTGATCCTGGGCTCGTCGGTCGATTCCGATCTGTACGGCCGGCTCGACGCGATCGCGCCGACCGTGACCGTGGGATCCGACCCCGTGTTCTGGCGGGAGCAGTTCCTGCGCGTCGGCGACGCCCTCGGCCGCCGGGAAGCCGCGCAGCAGGTGCTCGACGACTACCTCCTCGCCGCCGCCGAAGTCGGCCGCGAACTCGCCTCGTCCCAGACGCAGGCGTCGATCGTCCGGTTCACCGCCGACGGGCCCGTCGTGGAAGGCACCGCGTCGTTCGCCGGCCAGGTGATGGCCGACGCCGGCGCCGCCCGGCCCCCCGCCCAGCGCTTCGGCGTCGTCGACGGCCGGTCGTTCGAACCCGTCGACACCGACGATCCGGCGGCGGCGGACGCGGACGTGCTCTTCGTCCGCTTCGACGGCGACACCGGTCTCGCGGAGGGCACCGAATACATGGAAACGGACCGCTGGCTCGATCTCGGCGCCGTGAGCGACCACCGGTTGTTCGCGGTGACCGACGACGTGTGGTCCACGCCCGGCCCGGTCGCGGCCCGGGCGGTCCTCACCGACCTGAAGGTAGCGCTCAATGGCTATTCGAACTGAATTCGGCCGACCCGCCGTGCGGGTCGGCGCTGTACTCGCAGGCTTGCTCGCAACCGTGCTTCCGGCGGCCGCGCCGGCGTCGGCGCAACCGGAGACCCCGGCCATCGAGGTGTTCGCCGCCGACGGCGTCACCCCGCTCGGCGACCTGCCGGTGCACGAGGGCGACATCGTCGTCGTGCGCGGAACCGGTTTCGACCCGGAGGCGAACCGCACCGGTGGCCTGCCGGTGCCGGTACCGCCGGGAGTGCCGCACGGCACCTTCGTCTCGTTCGGCGGCTTCTCCGAGCACTGGCGTCCTTCCGAGGGTGCCCCCACCGCGAACCGCGCGACCGTACGATCCACCAACGCGTGGGTGCTGTCCGAACGCGCACTGAACCAGGTGCCCAACGTGCCGTTCGACATGCGCCGCACCGTCCGGCAGCAGTGGGTTCCGCTGTCCGACGACGGCTCGTTCACCGCGACCCTCACGATCGACGCTCCCGCCACCGTGCCCGCCGACGCGGTGTACGGCATCTACACCTACGGCGCCGCCGACGCGGTCAACGCCGAGCAGGAACTGTCCGTGCCGGTGAACTTCGATCCCTCGCCCGGCCCGAACGCTCCCGTCCCCGCGTCGCAGGACCTGGTGTGGGGATTCGCGCCCGGCTACACGGACCTGGTCACCGACACCACGCAGGGTTCGGTCGTCGGGAAGAACGGCGCGACCGTCAACCCGGACGGCACGCTCGCATTCGAACTGGCCGAGGCGCAGATCGACCCGGAGACCGGGCTCGGCCGGATCGAGTACCGCGGCACCGTCGTCTCGTTCACGCGCTTCCATCTCCTCGAGATCGCGCTGGCCGATCCGTGGATCGAGTTCACCGAGGACGGCACCTGCCTCACCGCCGAATCGTCGACCGGCGATCAGGTCGGGACCGACTCGATGAGCCGGATCACCGTCGCACGTCTCGATGCTGCCGCCGACGCGAGCCGCACCGAGTGGGACGGCGTTCCCGCCCGCTTCTCGGTGCCGCTGCAGCCGTCGGTGCTGCTGCCGTACTCCGGTGGGCAGGCCGCACCCGTGACCTTCCGCTACTGACGGCCGTCGTGCCCGTCCCCGAGTTCGTCGCCGCGCTGCGCGCTCACGTCGGTACCGCCCCCTTGTGGCTGTCCGGCGTGAGCGCCGTCGTGCGCGACGACCACGGCCGGCTCCTGCTGACCCGTCGCGCCGACAACGGTCGCTGGGCGATCGTGTCAGGCATCCTCGAGCCCGGTGAGGAACCTGCGGTCGCGGCGGTCCGCGAGGTCGCGGAGGAAACCGGGGTGGTCGCCGACGTCGTGCGCCTGACGAGTGTGGACGTGACCGCGCCGATCACCTACCCGAACGGCGACGTCGCGCAGTACCTGGACGTGTGCTTCCTGCTGCGCGCGACCGGCGGCTCGGCGCGCGTGGCCGACGACGAGAACCTCGAGGTCGCGTGGTTCGCGACGGACGCGCTGCCCGCCGATCTGACGGACACCTCGGCGCTGCGCATCGACAAGGCGCTGCGCGACGTGCCCGAGGCGTGGTTCCGCCGCCCCTGAAACGCCCCGGAAACGCCTGCGCTCGTGCGTGTTTCCGGTAGCGGGTGCTACCGGAAACGCGCACGAGCGCGGGGGTTACGTGGACAGTCGGGTCAGAAGTCCCAGTCCTCGTCCTCGGTGACGACCGCCTTGCCGATGACGTACGAGCTGCCGGAGCCCGAGAAGAAGTCGTGGTTCTCGTCGGCGTTCGGGGACAGTGCCGACAGGATCGCCGGGTTGACGTCCGTCTCGTCCTTCGGGAACAGCGCCTCGTAACCCAGGTTCATCAGCGCCTTGTTGGCGTTGTACCGCAGGAACTTCTTGACGTCCTCGGTCAGACCCGCCTCGTCGTACAGGTCTGCGGTGTACTGGGTTTCGTTGTCGTACAGCTCGAACAGCAGCTCGAAGACCCAGTCCTTGAGGTCGTCGCGCTCGGCCTGGGTGATCTGCTCGAGGCCCTTCTGGTACTTGTAGCCGATGTAGTAGCCGTGCACCGCCTCGTCGCGGATGATCAGGCGGATCATGTCGGCGGTGTTGGTGAGCTTGGCTCGCGAGGACCAGTACATCGGCAGGTAGAAGCCCGAGTAGAACAGGAACGACTCGAGCAGCGTGGAGGCCGCCTTGCGCTTGAGCGGGCTGTCGCCCTGGTAGTAGTCGAGGACGATCTGCGCCTTGCGCTGCAGGTTCTCGTTCTCCTCCGACCAGCGGAACGCATCGTCGATCTCGCGGGTCGAGCACAGCGTGGAGAAGATGTTCGAGTACGACTTCGCGTGCACGGACTCCATGAACGCGATGTTGGTGAGCACCGCCTCCTCGTGCGGGGTGACCGCATCCGGGATCAGCGACACCGCACCGACCGTGCCCTGGATGGTGTCGAGCAGCGTCAGACCCGTGAACACGCGCATCGTGAGCTGCTGCTCGTACGCGGTGAGCGTGCCCCAGGACGGGATGTCGTTGGACACCGGCACCTTCTCCGGCAGCCAGAAGTTGCCGGTGAGGCGATCCCAGACCTCGGAGTCCTTCTCGTCGGGGACGCGGTTCCAGTTGATCGCGGACACGCGGTCGATCAGTTTCACGTGGGCGCCGTCGGCCGGCGAGTGTGCGCGGGGTGCGGAAGTGGTCATCGGTCTTTCCCTACTGGATGTCGAAGAGTGTCGGCAGATTTCGTCAGAGCATGCAGGAGACGCAGTTCTCCACCTCGGTGCCCTCGAGCGCCATCTGCCGCAGACGGATGTAGTAGAGCGTCTTGATTCCCTTGCGCCACGCGTAGATCTGCGCCTTGTTCACGTCGCGGGTGGTGACGGTGTCCTTGAAGAACAGCGTCAGCGACAGGCCCTGATCGACGTGCTGCGTCGCCGCGGCGTAGGTGTCGATGATCTTCTCGTATCCGATCTCGTACGCATCCTGGAAGTACTCCAGGTTGTCGTTCGTCAGGTACGGCGCCGGGTAGTAGACGCGACCGATCTTGCCTTCCTTGCGGATCTCGATCTTCGACGCCACCGGGTGGATGGAGCTGGTGGAGTTGTTGATGTAGGAGATCGACCCGGTCGGCGGCACGGCCTGCAGGTTCTGGTTGTAGATGCCGTGCTTCTGCACCGACGCCTTCAGCTCACGCCAGTCGTCCTGCGTGGGGATGTCGATGTTCGAATCGGCGAAGAGCTGACGCACCTTCTCGGTCGCCGGCTCCCACACCTGGTCGGTGTACTTGTCGAAGAACTCGCCCGAGGCGTACTTGGACTCGGGGAATCCCGCGAAGTACGTACCGCGTTCGATCGCGAGCTTGTTCGACGCGCGCAACGCGTGGAACAGCACCGTGTAGAAGTAGATGTTCGTGAAGTCGACGCCCTCCTCGGATCCGTAGAAGATCCGCTCCCGCGCCAGGTAGCCGTGGAGGTTCATCTGGCCCAGGCCGATGGCGTGTCCCTCGTCGTTCGCCTTCTTGATCGAGGGAACGGAGTCGATGGACGTCTGATCGGCGACCGCGGTCAACGCGCGGATCGCGACCTCGATGGTCTGCGCGAAGTCCGGCGAGTCCATCGTCTTCGCGATGTTCAGCGACCCCAGGTTGCACGAGATGTCCTTGCCCACATGGCTGTAGGACAGATCGTCGTTGTACGTCGACGGGGTCGAGACCTGTAGGATCTCCGAGCACAGGTTCGAGTGGGTGACCTTGCCGGCGATCGGGTTCGCGCGGTTCACGGTGTCCTCGAACATGATGTACGGGTAGCCGGACTCGAACTGCAGCTCGGCGACCGTCTGGAAGAACTCGCGCGCCTTGATCTTCGACTTACGGATGCGCTTGTCGTCGACCATCTCGTAGTACTTCTCGGTGACGTCGATGTCCGCGAACGGCTTTCCGTAGACGCGCTCGACGTCGTACGGCGAGAACAGGTACATGTCCTCGTTCCGCTTCGCGAGCTCGAACGTGATGTCCGGGATCACGACGCCCAGCGACAGCGTCTTGATGCGGATCTTCTCGTCGGCGTTCTCACGCTTGGTGTCGAGGAACCGGTAGATGTCCGGGTGGTGCGCGTGCAGGTAGACGGCACCGGCACCCTGACGGGCACCGAGCTGGTTGGCGTACGAGAAGGAGTCCTCGAGCAGCTTCATGATCGGGATGACACCCGACGACTGGTTCTCGATCTTCTTGATCGGGGCGCCGTGCTCACGAATGTTGCTGAGCAGCAACGCGACACCGCCACCGCGCTTGGACAGCTGCAGAGCGGAGTTGATCGCGCGGCCGATCGACTCCATGTTGTCCTCGATGCGCAGCAGGAAGCACGAGACCGGCTCGCCGCGCTGCTTCTTGCCGGAGTTGAGGAACGTGGGGGTCGCCGGCTGGAAGCGGCCGGAGATGATCTCGTCGACCAGGTGCATCGCGAGGATCTCGTCACCGTCGGCGAGGGTCAGCGCGACCATGCACACACGGTCCTCGAAGCGTTCGAGGTACCGCTTGCCGTCGAACGTCTTGAGCGTGTACGACGTGTAGTACTTGAACGCACCCAGGAACGTCGGGAACCGGAACTTCTTCGAATACGCGTGCTGGAACAGCTTCTTCACGAACGGGCGCGAGTACTTCCCGAGAACCTCGGGCTCGTAGTAGTTCTCCTCGACGAGGTAGTCGAGCTTCTCGTCGAGGTCGTGGAAGAACACGGTGTTCTGGTTGACGTGCTGCAGGAAGTACTGCCGGGCCGCGGCCACGTCCTTGTCGAACTGGATCTCGCCGTTGGGACCGTAGAGATTCAGCATCGCGTTGAGCGCGTGGTAGTCGAGGCCTTCGAGCGAAGCGTCCGACTTGGCGCTCGTCGCGGTCGGCGCGGGATCGGTGATGGTCACGGTGTTTGCTCCCACTGTGAGTATCGGGTAACGGCGAGTTACGTCTGCGGCCGCGCACCCGGCTTGCCGGTTCGCGGTCGTTCGAGGCGTGGAGACCACGCGGGGCGGCTAGGCGGTCTGCAGTGACCGATCCCAGAACTGCGCGAGTCCCGCCCGGACGCGTTCGACGTCCTCGGCGGTTCCCATCAGTTCGAATCGATAGAGGTACGGAACCTTGCACTTTCGCGAAACGATATCGCCTGCAAAGCAATACGACTCGCCGAAGTTGGTGTTCCCCGCGGCGATGACGCCCCGGATCAGTGCGCGGTTGTGTTCGTTGTTGAGGAATCGGATGACCTGTTTGGGAACGAAGCTCGTGTCCCGTCCGGTCACGGTGGTGCCGCCTCCGTAGGTCGGCACGATCAGGACGTACGGCTCGTGCACCTCGAACGAGCCGTCACGGTCGTGCAGCGGGATCCGGTGCGCCGGCAACCCGAGCCGCTCGACGAATCGATGGGTGTTCTCCGACGCACTCGAGAAGTACACGAGGCGCGTTCCTGTGGGTGCTGAACTCATCGGTACTCACCATCTGCTCGCTCGCTCGGAAGGACCGGCCCCACACACCCGGTCCTTCACACACAAGGGGTTGTGCCGGTGCCGCCGGAGGCGGCACCGGGGAACATCAGGCCGCGACCGCGAGCTGCTTGATGCGATCGGGACGGAAACCCGACCAGTGGTCGTCACCGGCGACGACAACGGGCGCCTGGAGGTAACCCAGGGCCATCACGTAGTCACGAGCCTCCGGGTTCTCGGAGATGTCGACGACGTCGTACTCGATACCGGCCTTGTCGAGGGCACGGTAGGTGGCATTGCACTGGACGCAAGCAGGCTTGGTGTAGACGGTGATGTTCATAGGAGCCCCTTTTGTTCCAACGGGCCGAAACGGCCTGGCGACTGACTGCTGCGTGGTGCTCGAACGGCCGTCGAATCGAGTCGATCCTTCTTCCCCAGAGGGACCGGTGATGTTGTGGCCTTCCAGCGGTCTAGACACTACACCTTGTGGCAGACAGATTCACCAAACCCAGGATGTTGTGAACTACATTCTTGGTATTCCCAGGTCGCGCATGTCCGACCTGGGCGTTTTCCACCCCCTTCCGGCGTGTCGCGCGCCGTCCGTCGGGGTGTGCGTTCGACCACACCGCGAGGCGCGTCCGAGGACAGTGTGGCGCAGCCCACCGACACGTTCCGTGGGCGTCGCGCGAGGCGTTCTTCTAGGGCAGTGCCGGCAGCAGATCGTCGAGCCGCACGGGCAGTGCTCGCACCCTCGTCCCCGTCGCATGCCAGACCGCGTTGACCACCGCGGCGGCGCTGCCGACGATGCCGATCTCCCCCGTGCCGCGCGAGCCCATCGGGGTGGCGCGCCGATCGTCCTCGTCGAGCCATGCGGCATCGACGTCGCCGATGTCGGCGTGGGTCGGAATCAGGTATTCGGCGAGATCGTGGTTGACGATGTGGCCCAGCCGGGCGTCGCGGTGGCTCTCCTCGAACAGCGCCATCGAGATCCCGAAGCTCATGCCGCCGATGAACTGCGAGCGGGCGGTGCGCGGATTGACCACCCGCCCCACCGAGAACATCCCGAACATCCGGGGGACCCGGATCTCGCCGGTGTCCACGTCGACCCGCACCTCCGCGAAGTGCGCGCCGTACGAGTGGATGCTGTAGTGCTCGAGTTCCGGAGCCTTGCCCGCGGTCGCACTCGCCTCGGCGCCCGGCTCGGGGTCGCCGCCGAACCGCTTGTGGAACTCGTCCGCCGCCGCGACGGTCGCGGGCGGGTCGTCCGGCACGTCGTCGTGGGGGAGCGCGATCGTCGCGTTCGGCAGTGCGGTGTCGCCGATCTCGACGTCCACGTCCTCAGGACGGCAGCCGAGCGCATCGGCGGCAACGAGGGTCAGTGCCGTCCAGGCGCCGGTCCCGATGTCGGCGGCGCCGGTGCGCACCGAGTACCGGCCCTCACCGAGGTGTCGGACGGTGACCTCCGAACCCGGGGCGACCATGTGCGGGTAGGTCGCGGAGGCGACCCCGGTCCCGACCAGCCAGCGACCGTCGCGCCGGATCCCGGGTTCGCGATCGTCGGGGTTCCACCCGAACCGGCGGGCGCCTTCGCGCAGGCACTCGACCAGACGTCGCGACGACCACGGCTTCCCGGACTCGGGATCGATTTCGGGTTCGTTGCGGATGCGCAGCTCGATCGGGTCCACGCCGCAGCGGTGTGCGAGTTCGTCGAGCGCGACCTCGAGCGCGAACATTCCCGGCGCCTCCCCGGGGGCGCGCATCCAGAACGGTGCCGGTACGTCGAGGGGGACGGCGCGGTGGGTGGTGCGCAGGTTGCCGGTGGCGTACATGGTGCGGGCGGGAACCGCGGCCTGCTCGACGAATTCGTCGACGTGGGAGGACTGCACGACGCTGTCGTGAGAGACCGCGACCAAGCGGCCGTCGTGGTCGGCGCCCAGGCGCACCCGCGATACGGTCGGAGCGCGGTAGCCGACGTAGCCGAACATGTCGCGGCGCGGCACCGCGAACTTCACCGCGCGGCCGGGCAGTTTCCGCGCGGCCATCGCGGTGAGCACGTCGTGGGCGTGCGGGCCGCCCTTCGACCCGAATCCGCCGCCGACGTAGGGCGCGACCACCCGGATCCGCTCCTGCTCGATGCCCAGTGCGGACGCGAGCGCCGCGGCGACTCCGTGCGGGTGCTGGGTGGAGTCGTAGACGGTGAGCCGGTCGTCGGCCCACACCGCGACCGCGGTGTGCGGCTCGAGCGGATTGTTGTGTTCCTCGGGGGTGGAATAGGTTTCGTCGACGACCACGTCCGCATGGGCGAGGGCGTTGTCGACGTCTCCGCGCGCGGTGTCCGGCGGGAATCCGCCGTTGACCTTCTCCGGCGTGTAGCGGTCGGGGTGGTCCGCCCGGAACACGACGTCGTGGGGCTGTTCGTCGTACTCGACGGCGATCAGGTCGCACGCCTCCT